>JBHHZW010000153.1:0-5888 GCA_046758305.1 Bacteroidota bacterium
CGATCAGGCGTTCTCCGAGCATGGCATCCCGTCCAAGCATATGGCGCACCCGCTCGTTATACTGGCGAACGACCCCGCCCGCATCGAGCAGAAACCAGAGGTCCGGCAACGCGTTTGCCAGGGAACGTATGCCGTCGAGAACTTGCGGACCACTGTTTTTTTCGTGTACTCGTCTTGAAACCATGGCAACCTGAAAGGAATCCGTCAAGGCCTATTGCAAGCGGGATGCCATTATTGACGTATGAGAAATGCAGGAACGGCGAGTATTTCGGGAGCTTCGGGTGATTCGAATTGATCGCTTTCTTAACTTCAGGAAAAATCGGCAGAACGTCTTCTAACAAATGAGAATGTCGTGGAAAAAATATCGGCAAAGCTAGTATTCAGTCACACCCGGAAACCGCGACGACGCGTTTAACGAGCGAGACCGATTGTTTCAACATCCGTTCAACGGTCGACCGCATCGTCACGTTTGATACTGGACATGCTGCACACCGTCCAACCCATCGCACCGTGACCACCCCATCTTCCGTGACGTTAAGGAACTCCACATCGCCACCGTCTGCCTGCAGATAGGGGCGAATGTTTTCCAGATGTTTTTCTATCTCCTGTTTCCAGATCCAAGGTAGCTTCTGTTTCAGCCCCTTAATCTTCCGGCTCTGGGATGTCGCTGTTTTTTCCTGCATCGTGCTTGCCTGATCACCTATACAGTTCGAGAGAAGATTTGTTTTTCCTTCTGCATGCGCGGAAGGTGTGCGTCGAAACACATCGCGACGTTGCGCAGAACGAGTCGACCCATCCGCTCGATTTTCAGCAGACCCGATGAGACGCTCACAAGACCATCATCCACGAATATCCGCAGTTGCTCCAGTGCGTCGCGAAAGTACTCATCGAACACGATCCCGAATCTCCGTTCCACATCCGACTTACTGACTTCCGGATCACACATCAACCTCATGATGACATGTTTGCGGACTTCATCATCCCGCGTCATCTTATAGCCCACGTGGGTCGCGAATGCGCCGGCCTCGATTGCTGAGTAATATTCCGGGAGCTTCTTCAGATTCTGTGCGTAGACGTTCGCAAAGTGGCTGATGGATGACATACCGAGGCCGTACAGGTCACAGCCTGCCTTCGTCGAATACCCCTGAAAGTTGCGGTACAGCGTCCTGTTCCGCTGGGCGACCGCCAGTTCATCCTCTGGTTTGGCAAAATGATCCATCCCAATGTACCAGTAACCGGCGTCCGTGAGTTTCTCGATGGACATCTTGAGAATCTCAAGTCTCGTCTGAGGCGAAGGGAGGTCTTCCGGATGGATGAGCTTCTGGTGGGGTTTCAGCCAGGGAACGTGTGCGTAGTTAAACACGGCGAGGCGATCCGGCGCGATGCCGATGATTTGGTTGATTGTCTGTTCAAAGGATTCGACATTCTGGAGAGGGAGTCCGTAGATGAGATCAATGTTGATGCTGGAGAACCCGAGGGCACGACACCACTCGATTGCCTTGTTCGTGATTTCCTCCGGTTGAATGCGATTGACAGCATGCTGTACTCGAGGGTTGAAATCCTGTACGCCCATGCTAACACGATTGAAGCCGCTGTCCTTGAGCGCCTTCATGTGTTCGAGTGTCAGTCCCCGCGGGTCGATCTCGACAGCGATTTCCGCGTCTGGAGTAAACCGGAACCTCCTCCCGATGTGCTCTGCGAGCTCGCGGATCTCCTCGGGATGCAGGTGCGTTGGTGTGCCGCCGCCCCAGTGCAACTGAGCCACGCGTCGATCTGGTGCAGCGTACCTGTGGAAAAGATCGATCTCGCGCTTCAAAACATCGACATATTTCCGAACCCTCGCTCGGTCGCGCGTCACCATCATCGTGCAGCCACAAAAATAACAGAGGGTATCGCAGAATGGAAAATGGAAGTACAACGAAAGGTCCGCGGAGGATTTGGGTTGATTGTTGAGAATCAACTCCACCTCGAACCTCCCGTCATCAAACTCGGATGTGAAGACCGGGGCAGGAGGATAACTCGTGTACCGCGGGCCGGCAGTATCGTACTTCTTCAGAATCCTCACGTCGATCTTGTGGAACTGTTTCATGGTTCAGGCGCCTCTTCGAGCACTCCTAAGACGGTCAATCGGAAGTTCTGTTCAACTTCCTACGAGAGATTTCCCACGAGCTGACTGTCGATTTGCATTCATGATGTCAGCAAGTTTGACCTTCTCCTCATCCGTGAGCAGTTGCTGCGCCAGCGGAAACACCACTTCGTCTTCGCCGCGGATGTGCTCTCGGTAGAAGTCGATGAGCTCTCTGCCTTTCTTGACGAACTCCTCGAGAATAATATCAGCTCCCGACTGGTCGGGGTTCTTCTGAAGTTTGCTGTTGAGGAATTTCAACCGTTGGGTTTTCTCTTCTCCCTTGCGGTGCTGTTCCTGGATTGCCTGGACGGGCGTGCGATCGAAGTGCGGACGGCGGACGCGGGGTTGCAGTTTGGGGTCGAGAAGAGGAAACAGTCCTTCCTCTTCATCCCTCGTGTGCACATTGACGCTCGTATCGATGAACTCAAACGTCTTTCTGAGGCTTTCCCGCTGTCTGTTGAATGCGGCGAGCCCATCCGCCTCGAGGTCGGACAGAGAAGCCTCAAACACACGAAGCTGCTGAAGGATGTGTTCGTGGCATTCCATCAGCTTCTTGAACGGGTCGTTAATCATAGCGGTCCTTACTTCCCTCAGGATGCACTGGAAAAAGTTCAAAGAGTGTGCCAGCTTTTCGCTATCGATCAAACCGGACGAAAGTATCGTAAACGAACGTGAACGGACGCCCCAGCGGGCGCATGTTTCCCAACTTTGCGATCCGCCAGAACCAATTTTCTCAGAAATGGCAAAAGTGCCATGGTTACCCACGCCTCACACTCACCTTCTTGGCCAAAATGTGAAAGTTTCATCGGGCATAGTTTTTGTTTAGACTAATTCTAAATTACCGGGAACAGCTATTGCCACACCCATGAATCATACAGCGAAACGCCACCTTCCACTGCACGAAGTTGGGAAAAAGCTTTTCGTGACGATCCTTGTCCTCCCTTCGGGAGTTGTTCGATCACAGTTTATCCGATTCGGAATCGTGGAAGGAGAAACCGTGGAATGCCTTGAACGATTGCCAGGCGGAACGATCGTCATTCGAAAAAACCGCCAGGAGATCGCCATCGGCCGCAAGCTTGCCCGGCAGGTGCTTGTCGAGCTAGAAAAACCCCGATAAGAATTTCCCATGCGCGGAGACAGTCCAGAGACACTCCAACATCACAACCATCACACGCACGTCGGCGTTCCAGCGATCGCTTCTGAAAAAGGTCGACTAACGGTTCTCCTAGTCGGCAATCCGAACGTCGGGAAATCCCTCTTCTTTAACTATCTGAGCGGTCTCTACGTCGATGTCTCAAACTACCCCGGCACGACGGTCGAGATCGTCAGAGGAAGATATCGCAACTACGATGTCTTCGATACCCCGGGCATCTACGGTGTTTCATCCTTCAACGATGAAGAACGCGCAGCGCGGGACCTAGTGCTCCAGGCGGACGTCGTCATTGACATCGTCGATGCCGTTCATCTCGAACGCGACCTCTTTCTTACGCAGCAGCTCATCGATATGGGAAAGAAGGTGGTGGTGGCGCTAAACATGATGGACGAAGCGAAGAAGCACCGCGTCAGTATCGATGTGGAAGGTCTCTCCGAGATCTTGGGTGTCCCGGTCGTTCCGACCGTAGCGACGACGAAACAGGGATTCGATCGACTGGAGCTGACCATAGCAGAGGCTCGAGAAGGAAAGCAAAATCAAGAACTTCACGCACAGCTCCATGAGCTTCTCGCGGTCATCGGGTCCCAGGCGGAGGCCCTCCTGGTGTTGGAAGGGGATCCGTACGTTGCGGAACGACACGGAGTGCCCCCACTTCCCGAGCGAGAAAGAATCTACATCGATCGCCGCAATCGCGTGAACGACACCATCAACCGCGTCCTGAGAGAAGAGACTTCCCGAGGACACATTTCCGCCCACCTGGGCCGCTGGGTCCTTCGCCCGCTGACAGGGATTCCAACACTCGTGCTCATGATGTACCTGGCGTACCTCTTCGTCGGAAAAGTGATCGCCCAAGATGTCGTCGACTTTACCGAGTCGCAACTCGGCAACGATCTGTGGGAACCGTGGATCCGCAGCATCATCGAGCCCCTTGTTTCGCAGTCCACCTGGCTCGGGACGATTCTCATCGGAGAATTCGGGGTACTAACGATGACGGTGACCTACTTGCTGTTCTTGCTTCTTCCACTTGTCATCGCGTTTTACATTGCACTTTCATTGTTGGAGGACAGCGGCTACCTTCCGCGGCTGGCCACGATGGTTGACCGCATCATGAACTTCCTCGGATTGAATGGCCGTGCGGTCATACCCCTCATTCTCGGGTTCGGATGCATCACGATGGCGACCGTTACGACGCGTCTGCTGGGTTCGGAGCGAGAAAAGACCATCGCGACTACAATCCTGCAGTTTGCCATCCCCTGTTCAGCGCAGCTAGCGGTCATTGCAGCTCTGTTGGCACGTGCGGGGTTTATTCCGATGTTGATCTACATCGCAGTCCTCGTGAGCGTTCTGGTGACGATCGGAACGACGTTGAACTTCCTGATGAAGGGATCGACCACGCCGCTTTTAATTGATCTGCCCCCGATGCGACTCCCCCGGCTCGATAACGTCACGAGGAAAACGGCCATCCGCACCTACTACTTTATGAAAGAAGCGACTCCATGGTTCTTTGTCGGAGCGCTTGCTGTCGGGATCATGCAGGTTACGGGCATGCTCGAACTCTGGCAAGAGCTTCTCACCCCGCTGACGACAAAGTGGCTTCAACTGCCGCGCGAAGCAGCCATGGCATTCGTGATGGGTCTCGTCCGACGGGACTTCGGGGCGGCAGGTCTCTACGCTCTACCCCTCAGCCCGATGCAGGTGGTCGTGGCTTTACTCACGATCACGTTGTTCGTGCCGTGCATCGCCTCGCTGATGGTCATGATGAAAGAGCGGGGCGTGAGAGAGGCTCTGCTCATCTGGGCGGGCACATGGGTCATTGCGTTTAGTGTCGGCGGGATCGTTTCACAACTCTTGATCTGAGGTTAGAAGGGTGGAAACAGAGAACTCAAGCTTAGAGGCAAAGTTGCGATCTGAGGTACGGGGCTGTAGAGAGTGTGGCTACGTAGTGAAGAACCCTTTTTTGCAGCGCTGCCCAAGGTGCAATGCACAGGTGTTGACATTCGAACCAGACTGCAAGGGATGTTTCCATCGGAACTCCTGCCCTTTCGCCCCTCCGAAATCCCCGATCAATTAAACCAACAGACATACCGTCACACTGCGCTAATGACTGCTCGCCGCAGTGTTTTTCTCCGTGAGTTTCTCATTTCCACGCCACGTCGCTCTTGAGCATGCCAGTCAATCTCTCCCCGTACTTTTGTCTAGAACGGTACTGTTTTGTCGGCTTCTCTCCCCCAGTGCGTCACTTCAGCCATACTACTCCGCTCAACGCCTTCAATGAGATGGACCAACTGGAACCCACGAGTATCGAGACAGCTTCTGCAAGCCTTCACCTTACCTCCTTTGGAGAGGACGCTCCTGAGCATGCGCTCTACATTGTGATAGCCTTGAGGAGTGTGCTGATCGGGAATGGCGCAGCCAACCACGTCCGCCAGAAGGAAAATCCACACTTCATCCTTCCAGCCTTTGTGCGCCTGCATTGCTATCCGCAGTGCGTTATATACCTTCTCGGTACCGTAAGGGGCATCGTTGAGAATCACGAGAATCTTCATGAACGGCTGCCTTCATGGAGTTTGAGAAGAAAAACGCCCACACCCTCTGCACGGAAGTGCC
>JBHHZW010000154.1:0-5866 GCA_046758305.1 Bacteroidota bacterium
ATCACACTTGCCGGAACCGGTCCGGTCGTGTTAAGTCTCGTGTCCGATGACTTTGCAACGGTGTTCGACAGCGTGAACGTCCCCATCCCTGAGCCGGTTACCATAGTTCTGCTTGGTCTTGGTGGACTGTTGTTGCGACGTCGTAAGTAGACATTGCCAAGCATAAATTAGCAGATTTAGCGAGGCAGTTTTTCTAAGCTGCCTCGCTTTTATATTGCAAACTGCACTTTCCTGACTAATATACTGTTGTCTCTAAAACTTAAAGAGAAGGATAAGGTCCCAGTGCGTTTGGGGAACCCCTTCCCGCAAAGCAGGGTCCCAGGGCAAACCGCAATGAGGACAAAAGACAGAAGTCAGAAATCAGAAGTCGGAAGTTCTGTCCTCCGTCCTCTGTCTTCTGTCCTCTGGTTTTCCCGGAGAGCGGTTCGGGTTGGGGATACAAAGTAGAGGAAAACCCGTCCATGCGGTAAGCCAGTATGCCCCTAAGAGGATGGTTAAGCCACGCGATTTTTCAAGATGCCAATCCCTTCAATTTCCACTTCCACTATATCCCCGGATTTCATCGGAGAAGTCTTTCCAGGTGTACCGGTATAGATTACATCCCCTGGATAAAGCGTCACAAATCGGCTGACAAAACTGACGATTTCATGTATGCCAAAAAACAGATCTGAGGTTCTTTGCCGTTGTTTGATTTCGCCATTGAGTCGTGTGGTTAACAATAAATCATTGTAATTGAGCCCCTGAGCAATCGCCGGTCCCAGGGGGGCAAACGTGTCGGAGCCTTTGGCCCGCCACCACTGGATATCATTTTCCTGCCAATCTCGGGCGCTAACATCATTGCCACAAGTTACGCCAAAGACGTAGCTTGGTGCTTGCTGTACGGAGATATTCTTGGCCTTTTTGCCTATCACGACCACCAATTCACCTTCATACTCGCAGCGGTTTGTTCCTGGCGGAATCACGATGTAACCACCGGGTTCGAGAATGGCCGAAGGAGCCTTAAAGAAGAGTTCCGGTTTTTTGGGCTTGGTACGGTCACTTAAATGGCTGGCGTAGTTAAAAGCAACGGCCATAACCTTGGTTGGTTCGCAGGGCGCCAGCAGTTTGACCCTGCTAATTGGGTAAGTTTCTCCGGTTTTTGTAGGTTGGCGGAATATCGGTCCTTTCAGTTCATGAACCGTTTCATTCTTGAGTAGACCATAAGCTATGCGGCCATGAACTTGAAAACGGATGTAATGTTTCAAGCCTGACAGTTCCTGGGCCTTGAGCAAGCTGTCAAACCCGGAATATCCGGCGGCCAGACATCCTAAGAAAGTTCTTCTTGAAATATTCATTTTGTCACCTGCCTTTCGGTTGATTAATAACTTCGACTGAGAAAGTCGCGTATCTGAACCTTCGGCTTGAGAATTTCAAACGCTTAGATTCATTTGATAAGAATACCATATCTGTGCGGTGAGTTCAACGTCTGTTTTTGCTATTTCCTTTTCTGCCATGACCTGTTCAAGTCAGCGAGACGCGAATGAGGAGGTTTAGGCTGGCAATTGAACTTTCTATGCAGTAATCTTGAGGCTTGGCAATTCCGGTTCTTTCGAGGAAGACTGCTGGATGTCCTGAACGGATTTGATAGAATATCGCGGAGGTCGGTGTTTGCCGTAACTTTGTTAAGGCTAAAACTTAACACGATGAAAGTAGGATCGAGCATTCAGCTTTGGCTCAAAAAAGGCGCAGAGAACAGAAAGGCTGTATTATGAAAAGTACTACTTTGGCTGTGACAATACTTCTGCTCGGAGCCGTAGCGGTGGCTAATGAGACAGGGCGATTTCCAAAGGCAGAGCAAATACAGGAAGAATCCTGTTTTGCCGCTTCGACTTATAATCACGCAGGGCGAAACGGTGCATTTCAGATTTCTACTTGTTGTTTATGAAGGTATACGAACGCAAGAAGAATTGGAAAAGCGATTCAAAGAATTTGCGCAATAGCGGATTGGGTTTGACTGCTAACCAGGATTGACTTTAGGTAAAGGCATTAGTTTTACAGTATAACTGTTATGAAGGAGACGAATTATGGAAGGTATTACACGCCGGGATTTTGTGAAGAGTTCGATGGCCGCTGGTGTTGGGATGGCGTTGCCGTTTTCGCGAGTCCGTGGAGCTAATAACGAAATTCGTGTGGGTGTGGTGGGTATTCGTGGCCGGGGAGGCGGACTCATTAGTGAGTTCCATCGTATGGCAGCAGTGCGCGTAGTCGCCTTGTGCGATGTGGACAGGAACGTCTTAGACCGCGAAGTAAAGAAATTCAAAGACCGTAATGAAAAAGTTGACGCCTATATCGACTGTCGAAAGATGCTCGAAGACAGGTCGATTGATGTTATATCCATTGCCACACCGGATCATTGGCACGTGCCTACGGCAGCGTTCTCGGTTATTGCAGGCAAAGATGTTTACGTGGAGAAGCCGCTGAGCCATACGATTTCTGAAGGACGTCTCCTTGTGAATCTGGCCCGCAAGTACGACAGGATCGTACAACATGGCACCCAGTCCCGCAGCGCAGAAGGCTTGATGGAGGCAGTCGAATACATGCGATCAGGAGAACTGGGCAAAATTCGGATGGCCAAGGCGATTAACAGTCAGTTCCGAGGCCCAATCGGCCGTGTTCCTGATAGCGAAGCACCCGCGCATGTAAACTATGATCTCTGGCTGGGGCCGGCACCTAAGCGCCCTTTCAATCGCAACCGGTTTCACTACAACTGGCATTGGTTCTGGGACTACGGAACAGGGGACATAGGCAATGACGGTATTCACCAGATTGACATCGCACGATGGGGCTTGGCCGTAGAGATGCCGAAGGCCGTTTCCTGCAGTGGCGGGCAGTTGTTTTATGATGACGACCATGAAACGCCGGATACGCAGATAGCCACATTCGAGTATGACGATGTTTACCTGATGTTTGAAATGCGATTATGGACACCGTATCCTCACGAGGGCCATGATAACGGCGACATTTTCTACGGTGACAAGGGGAAAGTGTCCATCGGCAGAAAGGGTTGGCAGGTGACATTTAAGGATGGCAAAAAAGGACCGGGCGGTCCTCGCCGAGACGGTTCGCACGCTGCAAATTTCATCAAGGCAGTGCGTAGCCGTAAGGTCAGCGACCTCAATGCCGACGTCGAAGTAGGACATTGCTCGGCTACTCTCTGCCATATGGCCAACATTGCAATGCGGGTTGGCCGACGACTTAAATTCGATGCCCACCGGGAGCAATTTATCGAAGATGCTGAGGCGAACACATATCTGACGAAACAATACCGCAAAGGGTTTGAACTGCCGACGCTCTGATGTAGATTACGGAAACTATATTCGTGCACTTTCAGCTACTTTGGTTAGTTCTTGGGATGAAACCATTATAAGCCTGGCAGAGGCAGGTATGTCTTAGCTCACCGCCGATTCGCCTGTTAGTGAGGGAATCGGCCAGAGAGTGACTTGTTCAGAGAAGCGGACATGGAAACCACCGGTCAATGTCGTTGTATTTGTCGCACGAAACTGCTATTTTATTTACTACGTAAGCTTAGTGGCGTAGCTGAGCAGGTTTACTTGGAAATTTCACTGGAGCGTGACAATCAAGCATAAGGAAAGGAAACTCTAATGAACAGACTTGTTGCTTTGATTATCAGTATCATTTTTGTGACAGCCTTGACGTGGGTGCGGGCTTATGGGGATTCGCGCAGTGATTATTGGCCAACCTGGCGAGGGCCTTACGCCACAGGTGTGGCCCCAAAAGGTAATCCGCCAATGACATGGAGCGAGACGGAGAATATTAAATGGAAGGTCAAGTTGCCGGGTCAGGGCACCTCAAGCCCGGTTGTCTGGGGTGATAGGATTTTTTTTCTGACGGCCATTAAGACAGATAAGAAGGGTACTGTAGCCTCTGAAACTGGTTCTGAGAGTCAAGGACTGAACAGTAGTAGAAGACAACCTTTCCATGGTGGGCGTCGTCCGACGAACGTGTATAAATTTGACCTTGTCTGTCTGGACCGAAAGACCGGCAAGCTTCTCTGGCAGAAGACCGCCCGCAAAGAGCTGCCCCACGAAGGCCATCATCCGAATCACGGCTTCGCTTCCTATTCACCGGTTACCGATGGCAAGTACGTCTGGGCAAGTTTCGGATCCCGCGGTGTGCATTGCTATGACATCGACGGCAATCACAAGTGGAGCAGGGACCTGGGAAAGATGACGACGAAACTCATGTTCGGTGAAGGCAGTTCGCCGGCGTTGGCCGGTGACGCGGTGATTGTAGTGATGGACCACGAAGGCGATTCCTTCATCTACGCACTTAATAAGGAAACTGGCGAGACGATCTGGAAAAAAGACCGTGACGAGGGCACTTCCTGGGCGACACCGCTACCTGTTGAAGTGAACGGGAAGATGCAAGTGGTTACCAGCGCCACTAATTTTGTTCGCAGCTACGATGTCAAGACGGGCGACCTGATCTGGCAATGCGGGGGTCAGACCGCCAACGTAATTCCTTCGCCAGTCGTTGGTTTTGGGATGGTGTATTGCACCAGCGGCTTTCGTGGCAATGCGTTGCAGGCTATCGAGTTGGGACACACCGGTGACCTAACCGGCTCCGATGTCATTGAGTGGCAGGCTAGTGAAGCGACGCCTTATGTGCCTTCGCCTTTGCTTTATGGCGACAAACTTTATGTATGCTCCGGCAACAAGGCGATCGTTTCCTGCTATCAGGCAAGGACCGGCAAAGCCAACTTTGTGAAACAGCCCCTCAAGAAGATGCGAGAGATTTTTGCATCGCCGGTAGGAGTTGCCGATCGAGTTTATTTCGTGGGACGGGACGGCAAGACCCAGGTCATTAAGCGGTCGGAAAGATTTCAAGTTTTGGCCAACAACGCCCTCGACGATAAGTTTGATGCCTCACCAGCCATCGTTGGCAGTGAGCTGTTGCTGAAGGGTAAAGAGCATCTGTACTGTATTGCCAACCCCTGAGCAACGAAGGATTGTCCACAGGCTTTTTGAATATGGGTTTCAGTTGTTCACTTTCATTCTGGGCCATCACCCCGATATGGAACGACCGTTGGCAGGTCAAGGAGCTGGGAGTTGTGTGTTTTCAACGCGAATTGAGAACCGTCCACGGCAAGTCAGTTTGGATTGTTCGCTTCGCTCCGTCTGAATTATTCTTCAGCCCCGTGCTTGAGCAGCCCGGCAATATCAAGATTAGAACCCAGGAAGTGTCAAGATACCGGACTTAGGCTGAAAGAGTCAAGCGGGTGTTGATTTCGCCCAGATGAATTATTATAATACCAGACCATGAGCTTCTGAATGCCAGGACTTAACGTTCACACACCAGCGGAAGGAGCCAAAATAAAAGAAGAAGCAGAAGACCTATCCGCCGTGGCTCGCTTGGCGGAGCCAAGTCGCGACAGGTGGCAAAAATCAAAACAAATTTGGAGATCAATACTATGAGAGCTAAGTGGGCAATGAATATTGCGTTTATGATGGTGATTATTGCTATCGCTTTGCACACCACGTACGCAAGAGGAACCCAGCCTGGTTCTGAACAGAACGCGGAAGGTTTTATCGCAAACATCCCGGCTGGTGTGAAAGTGATTCCCGATATCGCCTACCGAGAAGGCAAGAGCAAGACGTGGCGTCTCGACCTCGCCATGCCTGAAGAACCAAGCGATGAGCCGCGGCCGGCGCTCGTCTTCGTTCACGGCGGCGGCTGGCGGGGCGGCGATAAGCGAAAGGACAATTTTCTTGGCCCCACCTTGGAGTTTGCTGCCAAGGGCTATGTTTGCATAACCGTCAATTACCGGCTTACTAACGAGGCGCCAATGCCCGCGTGCATCGAAGAC
>JBHHZW010000155.1:0-5853 GCA_046758305.1 Bacteroidota bacterium
AGTTGACCAGTATATTTTCGGAGGCTAGCTCCGCCGCAAGCGATTTCGTGAAAGCAATTACTCCGCCTTTAGCAGCCGCGTAATGGCAGTGATACGCTTCGCCTCGCTGACCAGCTGTACTTGAGACATTAACAATCCTACCGTACTTGCGATTTCGCATGTGCGGTATGACCGCATTGCACATGAGGAATGTTCCCGTCAAATTGACGTCGATCGTCTCATCCCAAACCTTCCTGTCCATTTTACCGATCGCACCGTAGGTCCAAACGCCGGCGTTGTTAACCAGAATGTCAATTTTGCCGAGCGAGGCGATCGCAGCATCCACGGCCCTCCGGACGTGATTTTCCTTCGCCACATTCCCTTGAATGGCAATTGCGTTCTTCCCGTACGCTTCCACGTGCCTCATGACATGTTCCGCGTCTTTTCGGTGCTTCGTGTAGGTAATGGCGACATTTGCGCCAGCCTTGGCGAATAGAACCGCCGTTGCTGCACCGATCCCCCGAGACGCACCCGTAATTAATGCCGATTTTCCTGTCAGTTCGATCATGGATACCTCCAGATGATTACTTTTCCGAACGAAAGGACACACGGAAAATGTACTCGAAAAAACGGTTTGGTTCAATCGACTTTCGTCCGAGGGCGGGAGGGATGCCGACCGAGCTCGTGGAAGATTTTCCTTGACAATCATGTCCCAAATTACTATTTTTATTTAGACTTAATACAAATAAGGTCACTGCCATGCAGCTTGATGCCGCAAAGGTAACGTTCGAAAAATTTTTGAGGCGCGGAAACTATCGGATTACGCCGGAACGATTTGAGGTGCTTAAGGCTGTCCTGAACACTGGCGGACACTTCGACGTCGACCAACTCTACCTGAAATTGAGGTCCGTCGGATCAAAAGTTTCTCGCGCGACTGTTTACAACACTCTCGACTTGCTCCTCCAGTGCGGTCTCATCTCAAAGTATCGTTTCGGAGAAAACCACTCGCGGTTTGAGAAAGCGTTCGGGCGACCGCATCACGACCACCTGATTTGCCTCGAATGCGGTGAGATCATCGAATTCGTCAGCGATCGACTGGCATCACTCCAAGCCGATATCTGTAAGAAGAAGAATTTCAAGGCACAGAGCTCAACTCTCCAGATCTTCGGCATCTGCTCGAAGTGTCAGAAATGAATCGAAGAGAGTGGTGAAACGGAAGGGAAACATGCAGTGATTGAATCATTCATCATTACTCTCCGCGAAGGAGTCGAGGTCGCACTCGTCCTCGGGATCCTCATCGTCCATCTCCGAAATATTCATCGTGAGGAGCTCGTAAAAACCGTCTTCATCGGACTCGGCCTCGCCTCGGTCACGAGCATCGTTGTTGCCTTCATCCTTCACGCCTCTGCGATCGATTCCGAGGTGCTAGAGGGATACCTCATGCTGCTCGCAGCGGTCTTCGTCGGGTCGATGGTCGTCTGGATGTGGATCACCGCTAAAGGCATCCGCCGCCAGATTGAATCCAAGGTGAACGAAATCACCCAACGGGAGAGCCGCTCGATGAGTCGAGTCGTTGACCTGACCAGTGCAGTCGGGAAGGCGTCGCTGCAGATGCACATCGGTATTTTGCTCCTCAGTTTCCTCTTGGTCCTCCGCGAGGGAATCGAGACAGTCATCTTCCTCCAGGCCGTGGCGTTCAGCACGAAGGCATGGTGGAGCCTCCTCGGGACGACCCTTGGTCTCAGCGCCGCTACAGTCTTTGCGGTTCTGTTCATCCAGGGAAGTGTTCGTATCGACATCGGTCGGTTTCTCAAGGTGACCGCTGTCGTTCTGCTGGTCTTCGTCGCCCAGCTGCTTGTCAATGCGATCCACGAGTTCTATGAGTTTGGCGTGTTGCCAACGAATCCGGAAATGATGGGCTTGGTGGGTCCGATCGTGAGGCATAACCTGCTCTTCATTTTGGCCATCCTGAGCGTTCCCGCACTGATGCTCATTATTCCAGGGAGGCAGAAAGCGGCATTTGTTCAAAACACACGACAGCGGCGGTTGCAGCTCTCGGCAGGACTGGTGACGCTCTCCATCGTCTTCTTCCTCGGCTTCGATGACGTATTCTCTACGCGCACCACCCCAAACATCGACGACGTGGAAGCGGTCACGATGCAGGACGGAGTTGTCCGCATTCCGATCGAGCGAGTTCAGAATGGTACGCTTCACCGTTATGTCTGGACCGATGGGCACGGACTTGCGATCCGGTTTTTCGTGCTCCGCACTGGACTCGGGACGTATGCCACAGCGTTTGACGCCTGCAGAGCATGTTACGATTTTGGCCGGTACTATCTACTCAAGGGAGACCTGGTTTGCTCTCAATGCGATGCGCCGCATCCGCTCGCTTTCCTGCGGCCTTCGCTCGTCGGAGATACTGTAGATGAAAATATGAGCGGCTCTATGGAAGGAAACGGTTGCGCTCCGATCTATCTGCTCTCGAAAATCGAACAGGGCGAGATTCTCATTACTGCAGCCAACCTCAACAGTCAGCGAAAGTACTTTGATTATTAAGTAGTTCATGACGTCAGATTCCCAGCTACAAGACTGTGCAGGGTGGGGCTCTTCAACGAACGAACACCCATCACATCGCCAGGATCGGTGCAAAACGTAGTGCTCGACATTTTACGGAAATCTGGTCAGACCGTCACTCTCGGCCTTCTCGTGTGTTTACTGTTCGGCACAGTGCTGGCGCGGACACAGCAGACAAAGCAAGACACACTCAAGGAATTGCAGCGACAGATTCGGATCTTGGCGGAAGAAATCGAAAAGTTGAAGCTCGGTGAAGTTGCAGAGGCCCGGTACGTGCGCAAGTACGGATTGGGTCCGGGGGCAGCAAGAGTCTATCAGCTCAAGAAGAGCGGCGTTTCTCTGGCGGGATACGGTGAGGTGCTGTATGAGAATTTCAACGATTTAAGGGACGACGGCACCTCCTCGGGAAAGAAGGACCAGGTCGATTTTCTCCGAAACATCGTGTACGTCGGGTTCCGGTTCAACGAATGGATTCTCTTCAACTCCGAGCTCGAGTTTGAACACAGCAGCACCGGAAAAGCGGGGGAAGTCTCCGTAGAATTCGGCTACGTTGATCTCCTGCTCTCGAAGGAGATCAACGTGCGCGCAGGCATGGTTTTGGTGCCTATCGGAGTCGTCAACGAGCGACACGAACCGTCGACGTTCCACGGCAGTAAGCGGACGGAGATAGAGCAGGTGATCATTCCCTCCACCTGGCGTACGAACGGAGCCGGTATCTTCGGCGAGATCACGCACGGCCTGGACTACCGTGTATATGTGGTGGAGGGGCTGAAGGCGAGTGAGTTTCGCGCGAGCGGAATCCGGGGCGGGCGGCAAAGCGGCTCAAAAGCAGTTGCAGAGAGCTTCGCGTTCACCGGGCGCCTGGAGTACAACGGCATTCTCGGTGCGACGCTTGGCGGCTCCTTCTACATCGGGAACTCTGGACAAGGTATCACCGATTCGCAAGGAGAGTTGTCTGTAACCACGACGTTGTTGAGCGTGCACGGCGATTATGCGTGGAAAGCTCTCGAGGTTCGAGGTCTCTATGCCCGCGCGACGATCGATGAAGCCGACCGGCTCAATCGACAAAACGGACTCACCGGCATGAAGTCAGTCGGCGAGACGCTCGAGGGCTGGTACGTGACAGCGGCATACGATGTTCTTCCGTTCATCAGGATGCAAACGAGCCAGTCGCTCGCGCCGTTTCTTCAGTATCAGAAGTACAACACCCAGTCCGCTGTGCCCGCGGGATTCGCTGCAGACCCTGCGAACGACCGTTCAACCCTGACGGTGGGACTGACATACAAACCCCATCCGAACGTGGCATTCAAGTTCGATTATCAGGATGTGGAGAACAAAGCGAACACCGGCGCTGACCAGTGGAACCTGGCCGTGAATTATCTGTTCTGAGTCTGATGAGAATCAACACGTACATCCTGGGACGGTCTCTTTGGCTGATGCTTCCTGTCGTCTTCACCGCGGGGTTACGAACGGCTGAAGGCCAACTTTACTTGACCCAGGAGGGAGCGTTGAAGCTGGCGTTTCCCACCGCAGACTCAATCGAACGAAAAACTGTGTTCCTGACCGACAAACAGGCGGAAGCAATTCAATTGAAAGCCCGCGCTGAAGTCGAGTCGAAGATCGTCACCTACTACGTCGCGAGAGACTCTGAGAATGTTCTGGGCTACGCATTCTTCGAAACGCAAATCGTCCGCACGATGCCGGAGACCTCCATGGCGGTCGTCGATCCGGACGGCTCGCTTCGCACGGTCGAGATCCTCGCGTTCTACGAGCCGGGGGATTACCTGCCGTCCAGGCGATGGCTCTCGCAGTTCGACAAGAAGACGCTCAACGACGACCTCTGGGTGAAGCGTGGGATCCAAAATATTTCCGGTGCGACGCTCTCGGCACACTCCATCGCAGAGGGAGTTCGAAGAGTCCTGGCAACTTTTGCCATTGCTATACCGAAGGAAAAGTGACTATGAAATACATGCAAAATGGGGGTTTCCAGAAGAACCCGTTCATGAGGCTCACACTGTCGCTGGTGCTGCTCTTGCTCGCGGGGTTCGTCGTGACGAACTTCGCATTCTACTTCACGAAGATGGACCTCACCCCCTCATCCGTCCTGTCGTACTACCGCGGTTCCGAGGAAGAATTCCGTCCAGCACGCACGTTCCAGTCGATGCTCGAGGTCACGCACTTCCATTTGCCGATGATGGCGCTCGTCATCCTGATGCTCACGCACCTGGTCATTTTTGCTCCGTTCTCAAAAGCAGTCAAAGTTACGTTCATCCTCATCGCGTTTCTGTCCGGACTGTCCAATGAAGCGGCGAGCTGGCTGGTCCGGTATGTAAGTGAATATTTCGCGTGGCTCAAGATCGCCTCGTTCCTCACGCTCCAAGGGAGCCTCATCTTTCTCCTGACTTCGCTCGGTCTCTTCCTCTGGCGATGGCAGTCGCAATTGGAAGAGAACGGTGAAAAATCGGATCACAGCGGGTCTAGGAAAAAGTCGCCCACGGAATTCTCGAGGAAAGCGGCAACTGCCTTGAGCCCGGAACCAACAACTCCCAATCGAAGAACCCGCGACTCTGTCGCGGCTCGCGACGACGCCGAGCGATGAGAGCGAACAAGCGCACGGAGAATCGATTCGATGTTTCACGACGTGAATTTCTAAACCAGAGTGCTTCCCTCGCCTTTGGGGTCGTTCTCGTATCCCCGTTTTCTCCCTTCCTGTTGACAACTTCACGACTCTGTCGAGATCGTCGAGAACTCGCTGAGAAGTCCACCCTACCTCGAACCAGCACACTCGTTCAACGTGCCACCTTCACGATGGGCACAATCGTCCAAGTTTCGGCCTTCGGCGAAAATCGGGCACATTGCAACCATGCGATCGAGCGGATGTTTGCTGAATTCTACCGTATCGACCGACTCATGAGCGTGTTCAAAGCAGACAGTCAGATATCGCACATCAATCGCCAGGCTGGCACCTCGGGCGTGCGGGTGGATCAACGCCTCGTTGAGATTCTGGAGCTGGCAAACAGACTGAGTAGTCTCACCGACGGAGCGTTCGACGTGACGATCGAGCCGCTCATGGAACTCTGGGGGTTCCGCTCTGACAACCCGCCGCAGACAGGTTTGCGGACTCGGCCATCGGACAGGGAAATCGCGGAAACACTGCAGGCCGTCGGGCATCGCAACGTGATCATTGATAGGAGTTCTTCGACCGTAGGACTTGCTCATCCACGGTCGCGCATGGACCTTGGCGGCATTGCGGTCGGATATTCGCTGGATCGCGCTGCTGAAATTCTGAGAGCGGAAGGA
>JBHHZW010000156.1:0-5812 GCA_046758305.1 Bacteroidota bacterium
ACAAGAGCGGATACACGACCCAAACGCTCTATTCCAGCTATCGGGTGAAAGCGGAGACCCTCAAGATGGAAGAATACTCGGGGGTGCACTGGGTCTCGGATACCTATGTTCAGATCATTCTCCATACCAATTGGGGCAATACCACGGTGACGATTACGGAGACGGCTGGGGGAGCGACCAAGACCTTCACTCCATCTAGTGAGGGGACGATTAGTTGGGTAGGTGACCATACCCAGAATTATGTGAATGTTACGCTCGCCATCGATGGTGGAGTTCAAAGTTTGACACGCTACGACGGGTATTACTACGTGGAAGAGCACGTTTCGCCGAGTGGAGCTGCTGCTGTTCTTCGCGGATTAACCGCAGGCGATCTAATTTTTCCATCCTTTCTCTTGCTGGGTGGATTCTTCATGATTGGACGGTATAATATAGCACGATCCCGCAAAGAGGAAGCACGGGAGGCCTGGCGGGATCGAAAGCTCCAGCAACTCGGGAAGACAAGTGAAGACGAGTTGCATCCCGCGATTCAAGATCGCTTACAGGAAAAGGAAGAAGAAAAATTCGGCAAACGTAATAAACGTCGCGTCCCACGCCAATTCGGGAGAAAGAAATCATGAGTCTAAGTGAATTTATACGCGTCTTCTTTAGAGAAGGTTTGAGTCAACCAGTCGTACCACCCGAGATCGGATTTCTTGACTACCCGGTTTGGGGGATTCTATTCCTCGCTGGTCTAGGTTTGTTGACCCAGCAGACGACGGAGCCACGCACAACAAAACAGAAACGGATTAGATTCATTCTCTTTGCAGCGTTCATGTTCGCAATCATCTGGGGGCTCGTCCGAGCCTTCTTTTATACAATTGAGGTGATATAAAAGATGGATGTAATGCAGTACGTTTGGTATGTGTTATTCGCGGTTTTAATTACCGCAATGTTGCCATACGCAATCAGAGCAGAGTATATTGGACGTTTCTATTGTACCTACTGTGGACAGAAGTTCCAAGTGAAAAAACATCAGAATAAGGTGATACACTGGTTCTTGGGATTTCGGTTCCTCTGTCCCGACCATGCGTGTCTGGCAAACGAAAGGAAAACTATGCGGACCGTTATCTTAAACGCAACAATGATAGTCTCGCTGATCTGGTTACCTTTCTATATATTAATCATGCGAGGTGCTTTGGTTCGGGAAACTATTTCAGTGTCTGCCATTGACGCTACGAACATTGTGCTGTTCATTTTTCTGGCAGTCTGGTTCACATACGAGACCAAACGCATAAAAGATTATGAAAGGATGTATAAGGTAGTATAAAAATGGTAGAATCGTCGCATCTATTAATAACAATCGGTGGCTGTCTTCTACTCTATCTTTTGGTGAGAGGCCAGCAACGCTGGTATGGGCAATCCCTCGAGACCGAAAAAGAGGTCGAAGAGATTGCCAAGAAACGGGAAAAAATTAAGGTAAAGTCGAAAGAGAAAAAAGTCCTCCGTGAGAAGCTCATTACGGCCTTTATCATCGTCTCCGCGATCTGGGTGCCCTTCTATGCGTTGTTGATGCACCGATCGCTCGATCAAGAGGGAGTCCAGACGTGGCTTACGGACTATATTACAGCAGGAATCACCGTAATTCTGTTTTTCATGTTCGTGCACGGATTTCTCAAGCAGATGGGCACCTTGGCGATCCGAGGCAAACAGAAATCCGAGACAGGACGTCGCACCAAGAAGTTTGAGGCTCTCCTAGGATCGCATCATCCGCTAGAACCTTCGTTAATCAGGGAATCTTTGGATATATGGGAAGAGAAGAAGCCAGAACGGATTGTTTTTGCTGGTGACGCCGCAAAGAAGATTACAACGAAGGCTGGTGATGAATACTTTGATCTAGAATGGGAAACGGAAGAAGCTAAGCGACGAACACTCATTCATAAGGATCGAGCGACATTTATGTCAACTCTTAGTTATCTCGACGTTCTCCAGGTTAAAGAAATGATAGATACGGCTTTGCAACGTCGATTAGGAGTCAATGCCTCGATCGCTCAACTTGTTACCGAAGCTCTAAAAGTCCGTATGACGGCTCTCGATTTTGATGAGCGGGATGCTGCGATGTTTCAAACACTCATCGAAGGAGTCAAACCAGTCGATGGAGAGAATGGTGAACCGGATAAAGAAGTACAAGAGGTTCAGCAAGACGTCATTCGCATGGCTCTAGAATGGGTCTTATGCGAACGGTTTGGGTTTGACCCAAAGAACGTCACAGATTTTCTCAATAAAGCGAAATTACCTACCCAGATCAATCCGTTGCGACGTTTAGTGAAAGATGGGATCTTCTTCGGAGGTTATCATGCAGAATTCGTTCGGCTTTATCAATATGACACGAACTACGCCATCTTTGTGGTTCCCTATCCCTTCTTCGAGGCCTTCAGCTTCTCTGACAGGGATTGGATCGACAGCTCATATATGCCGTTCCCCTTACCATATACCGATTTTGACTGGCGATGTATCCACACAATTATCATTCAGATTGCTCCGAAGGAATTCGAGGCCTGCAATGTCCTCGTTCCGATCTACACCGATAAAGACCTGCGGGAACTTCCTGGCATGATCCCGCCCCATCCAATCGACCAGGTGACCGCCCAAGAACTCCGGAACTTCTTCGTCGAGGAATCGGCCGATGAACTTCTCTATGCTCTCATTGAAAAAGAGACGGAGTTACAGCGTAAAAAACGGTTTGAGACCCAAGACCTAAAGCTCCTCGAGAAGCTGATGCGACGGCTCTGGATGAAGATCCGGAATATGCGTATGCAAGGAGTTCGGGCGAACTGGCAAATGGCACTCGCGTTCGTGTTTATCGGGATGTTCGTGATGTTTTTGCTATTTCAGGTGGGTCTCTTCGGCGAGGTGGTAAAAAATGGTGGACAAGCCTGAAGCCAAGATCAAAGGGGATGGGAAACCTGAGAGTGTTACAGAAGCGGCCTTTCGACTAGCAGAAGGCCTCCTGAAAGAACGGGAGGATCGGAAGGCCGCGATCCAAGAGGTCGCGCGGGGATTTCCCCCGTTGTACCAAATCATCCGCTATTCGGAAGGGTTGGGCTGGCGTGGAACGGTCTCCAAACGCTGGGGACAATTCGCGGAGGTCTATGCGGACTTCATGCAACTCGCGAATCTCCTCTTCGATAAGTTTGGGAACGAGTACGATGAAATGTTTGGGGACCATCCCCGCGAGGAGCGGATCTGGTTCATGATGTGCGACAAGATGCGGCCGGTCGTCGAGGATGTCCTCGCGTTGGTTTATGAGATGATGCCAGAGATCAAGCGCGAGTTCGAACTCAAGACGGAGAGTTTTGAACGGACGACCTACTTCGAAGTACTCAAGACGAAAGAACCTGAACCTAAGCGCACGGATCCACGATTGGCAGGATTATTAGAAGATTAGGAGTCTTTGACAAGATGGGACGAAGGAAAAAACCGATCATATCCCTTTCTGCTAAAAAACGGGAAAAGATGGAAGAATATCATCAGTATTGGATCCATGACATTCTAGAGGCAGAAATGGATAGTTTGGATTCTGTCCTTGTTCTATATTTGGGACCACGCGGTGGGGGGAAATCCTATGCGGCCATTCAAGATGCGCTCGAAATCGATCCCGAGTTTTCCTTGGGACAAATTTGTTTCTATAAAGCCGATATTGATGATGCGATTGCGAAATATGGCTATCAAGGGCGGAAGGTCGTTGTTTGGGAGGAATACGGAGCGGAAATGCTCTCCCGCGATTGGTATAAAGAGTTGCATAAGCGGATTGTCCGGAAACTCCAAGTGATTCGCAAGACGGGGATCTCACTCTTCCTGACCCTCCCGCATATCAAGTTTGGCGATACGGCCGCGGAAAACTTATCAAATTTAGCCATTGAAATTCAGAAGCCTGGACATAAAGATGATTGTTATCGCGAAGGGAAAGCCCTCCAACCGCACGGGTTCTATTCGGATCGGAAACCGATGAGTTTCCGCGTCTTTTACTTAGAAGGGAAAATCTGGCATGTTCCCTACTTGGATCCGGTGCCACAACACCCCCGCCTCTTTGACGAGTACGAGAAAATGAAAGATGACTACATCGAGGAGCAGGAAACCCTTGAGAAGGAAGAAGAAGGGTGGAGTATTACCCGCAAGAAATTGCGCATCATCGAATTACGAAATGCTGGGGTGTCGCAAAGAGGGATTGTTGACCAGATGAAACAAGAAGGGTTCCGCCGGATTACGCGCAACACCGTCCGGTGGACTCTCCAAAAAGCCGATGAATTGGGCATGGTTACATTTAAGGAGCAAGGACAAAAGATCCCTATCGCATAATGGGTAGTGGGTGGGTGGGTGGTAGGGCATCTAAACGTAGACTGGCAAACAGAAGATAGAGAGGAAAACTAGATCAAAACCCAACGAAACGGAGTGTAAAGTCTTATGGGTCGACGCAAACGTCGAAAAACGAAATGGTACAAACCGAAGCGCAAACTCGCGGGCTGGAAATCCAGCCAGAAGAAGGCCACGCGGATGCAACACCTCCGCACCGCGCAAAAACAGCGCGGCCGTGGGAAGATCACTCGCAAGTCGAAGGTGTCCACGGGCCGAGCGTTGCAAGCGTTGAGCAATGTCACGAAAGATAAGAAAACGAAACAGACCGCACGCGCGGACGCGAAAACGCTCTTCAAACAAGCGAAATCGATGAAATAACATGCGTGGGATAAACTTTACGTAGTAAAGTTTACTACTAAGTTCGAAGCAAGCTGGCGAACACGCCTATAGCTATTTGTAAGTTATATCCGCGCGCGTGTGGGCGCGTATACTCCTCCTAAGAAGGGAAACAAAATGCGAAAACGAAACGGTTGGAACATCCTAGTGCTTCTGCTCTTGAGTTGTGCTTGGCTTCCTACCTTAACGGAGCAAAATGCTCCTTTAAGTCCTAGGATTGTCCGAGCTTCTCCGGATCAAGAGTCGCTCCGTCCTAATGCAGATGGGGAATTTGTAGAATGGACAATTAGTGATTCCACACATTACGGAGCGACCAATGACGACAGCGATACTACCTATGTCTACTCAGGAACGGCAAATGATCGAGAATACTTGAATGTCGATAATATGGTTGCTTCACCTTCTACAATTAACTGGGTACAAATCGTTTATCGGATGTATTCAACGGGGGGTGGAGCACCAGAGAAGGTAAATTTTGGTCTAAGATCGGATTCGACAACTACTATTACTGATGCTGGTGAATCAATGTCAGGCTTTCGAGGTTCGTGGGGAAACTTTACTGGAACACAGCAAACAGTTAATCCAGCAGATTCCCAGGCGTGGGAGAAGGCAGACGTAGACGGGTTGCAGTCGTATATGGATATTGATAATATTGGAGGTGGTGAGGAAGTTCGTTGTTCCGAAATTTGGGTTGTTGTGGATTTTTCGGTAGGTGATACTGACCCTCCAATTTTTCCAGATTATACAGGCACTACGAATAACTCGGACGTGGCGTGCTGGACAGCTATCACTGCAAACTGGAGCATAGACGATGTCGGGGATAATCCCGATTCCTATATCATCTATGCTAACACGACAGGAACCAACGAGAGCAAGACCTCTGGAACTTATAACGATGGGGATTACAAGTGGTGGGAATTTACAAATGATAATGTCTCCCTCGTTGGGGAAACAATTTTTATTGAAATCTGGGCAAACGATACCACTCCAAACTGGAACAATTCCATCGTCTATTTCAACATTACCAATTATTTTAGCCTTGATATTACTGAAATAGAGTTCAATTGGACGTCTCCAAATGTTA
>JBHHZW010000157.1:0-5738 GCA_046758305.1 Bacteroidota bacterium
GTGTAGATACCCACTTGTTCCTTTGAATTCGACACAACACTTCGAAGAGTTGGCGCAGTGTGCCGGCAGTTTTCCGCATAGAATAGTCACCGAGAAATGTCATAGGGAAAATCGCACTTTGGGGCGATAATCGACGCTCTCGAAGTTCTTTACGAACCTACGGGCAAATGGCGACTCCACGTCCGCGACGAATTCCCTGTATCCTTCCTCGTAGAATCGAGAGGCATCTTCACAGAACACCCAATTGGGTCTTTCCATCTTCCAAGGTTCTCTCACTTCCAAGATGTCTTGACATTCCCGCACTTCGTCCCAGAACCAGACGGGTCGTGACAACCAATGATCCTTCTTCAACCGAAACGGCTCAATAAGGTCTGTCCTCAATCCGAGATTCTCGTGACTGACCAGTCGTGCTGTCCTGTTCCAGATCTCAATGTCCATAGCATCGCCAGTCATTAGGCTCGGGTACCTTGAGACCAAATGCGGCGCATCCACGAGGATGTCCTGCTCGGGAAGCACGAGCCGCTCCAACCACTTCGAGATCCTCGCCGCACCGACTCTAGCCAAGGCGTCTTCACTCACGTCGTCTGCGCTTGTTGCATCCTTTTGCTCCAACCCGTTGCCAGATTTCGTGACGAACTGTCGGAACGTCGTCTCCGCTGGCTTGGCCCCCAAGAATTGACCAATTGAGCGCGGCAGCCTGACGAACAACTCGGGGGAGAAACCGAGGACCTGGCAGATGGGTACGTCCTCGGCCAAGCTTGTCTTGACACCTTCGACTTTCTTCTCGAAATCACGCAGATAATCGGGTAAGATCGGCCAACACCACGGCCGGAAGCCCACTTCTGTAGCTTCCGTAACTCCCCAGAGACCGGGGTTGCTCAGGTGTCTCCCTCCTACGTACAAATCCGCGAATGATTCTGGCTGCCCTCGCAGAGTGAGATCGAAAGCATTATCGCCGTATCGATATCCCACAATCAACCTGCACTCCGAGAAACAGCGGGCGAGGTAAGCAACGAGCTCACCCGTCAAGAAGTCCCCCGCGGTGCTATACAGAAGGTCGTAATCGACGATGAAGATGGATGCCTCGTCCAGGGGACTCCGCTCGTCACCCCACTCGTCGTCCTTTCGAAGTGCGATCTGCCTCTTTTTCAAGACCTCCATCGTTCCTTGGAATTCTTCCTCGCTCAGAGTCTCGACTTCGAAGATGCCCTCTAGTACGGGCAACTTCGCGAGATTCTCCTTCAGGGTGTTGGCAAATGGCTCTTCGTCGTCGTATATCAGGATCTTCTTCACGCGGTTTCCCTCCAACTGATCGAGAATGCAGTACTGAACCCGTCGTCAGGTTCGACGAAGCCGACCTTACAACCGATCCTGTCGGCGAGCAATCGAACGATCGTGAGTCCGAGACCCGTACCCCCGTAACCGAGGCCCCGTCTCTCTGGTGATACCTCCAACTTCCTCTCGAACGGCTGGAAGAGCTCTTCCGCATTTTGGAGATCCACCCCTATTCCGGTATCTTGGACGAGGATCTCACGAGACCTTCCTCTGGTACGGGAACTCACTCGTAGCAACCGTTCCTCCGAGTCGAGCATGGCGTTGAAGGCGTTGGTGAATACGTTTTGGAAGATCGCACCCCATTCGGCGAGTGATGCTTCGGGGAGCAGGAGTTCGTCGTCGATCTCGCTCGTGTCGATTTCGATTCCTCTCGCGAGGAATTCCGTCTGCGCCTTGACGTCCTCAACCACTGCGGCGGCGCGAAACCGACGTGTCGTCTTGATGTTCTCGGCGTCCGCCAGATAGTCGAACAATGCGTTGGTCGCTCTCGCCCTCCCCAACCACGAGGATAGATCCTCTCTCAACGAATCGAGGGATCGGCGAAGGCTGGCATCACTGGTTCGGACCTCTGCGATTCTTTCGATGATGCTCTCAATGGTAGAGAACTGCTTCCTCAACTCGTGTTGGTACGCCAGCGCAGAGATACCGGCCGTCGCTAGAGGACCCAAGAGTCCCATTTGCCTGAGAGCTACTTCTTGACTGGCCGTCGCTGCAGTCGTGGCCTCTTGGACCTTCTCACGAAGATCTTGATAGACGTCATTGGGAATCTGCGGTTCATAGTATTCCAAGACTTGCTCGACGCGCTCGAACTTCAGAGACGTCGGTTCGATCGGCGCTTCCAGCTGTTTGCGTTCAAACTTCCGTCGGGTTTCTTCGTTGGCGTACAAGTCGATGGCGTACCGAACCATGGCCACGAGATCCTCGAACGCAGTACTTTCTGCTAAGCGATCTCGAGTGATCATGATGTTGAGATTGCGTTCGCCAGACGTATCGACGTTCACGACCCCGAAGATGCGCCCGAGTGTTGGTAGTGCCCTCAGACCCTGGGGAAACTGAAGCGCCTTGGGTAAGAGCTTGGACACGAACAATCGATGGGAGTGATCGATCTCAATCCGCAGCCAGTCGCTCTCCGGGGTGCCATAATAGGGCAAACGAAAGCCGCCGTCGTAGACGTGGACACCGCCGTATTTAGAGAAGTACTCTCGGGCCTCACCGACCCTGATCCCGTGGGGCTGTCGGTAGGCCAATTTGAAGATCCTTATTTCGAAAGTCCCATCGTTGAGGTTCTTTTCCTCGTCAAACCGTCCTGCGTTGTGCGGGAAATCAGCGATCGCATACGTGTATACCTCCGGCGTCTCACCGGCATACTCTAGAGAAAGAGTGACCTGTCCTTTCTCGTTCGTTCCGACGAGCCTGGCGGTCCAAATGCCCAGGATCGCCCACATCTGCTTGTCGAATGCCTCCTCGAACTCGCGCTGAGTGGATTGGAAACGGATGGCGAAACTATCCTCGGTATCATCACGACCAAGCGATGGAGACCGGAAGGGCGGCTGCAGCCACCAGAGTTCCGCAGCGAGATCTCGAATCGACTCGACGCCCCACGTGTGCTTCAATTTGCTCAAGACGATCGAAGTGCCGTGCTCGAAAGGGGGAGGCGACGTCGTTTGGGTATACTCTACGGTCGCCTCCGTAAGCTCTTCCGCCTCGACGGCTTGTTCCCAATCCACGTAGGCTTCTAGCCACTCGCCTTCGTATTCCTTGGGGACGGTCGTTATCGTCAGCTCTTGAGCGAGGAGCTGGACCGCCAGTCGTCCAACTCCCTTCGAACCAGTCATCGGCCTCTTCAGGTACTTCGAGAGTCGCTTTTCTCCTTTGTGAGGCGTACCGATCCTCATCCAGAAGTCCCTGAACTCGTCGAGGTCCATGCCGTGACCGTCGTCACGCACCTCAATACGATCTTCGTCGGGAGCGAATTCGATCGTGACCTCGGATGCGTCCGCGTCGTAGCTGTTCTTGACCAGCTCCGCCAGGGCGATGTGGGGTTTGCCCACGAGCCTCTCGCCGAGTTCTCTCAGCAGCGCGGAGTCTATCGTGAAGTTCAAACGTGGCATGGCTAGAAGATCTCCAGATCAGTCGACGTGTGCCTCCAGGTGACACTTGATGCTCTTGGCAATCACTCTCCCCAAGTCGACAGGGACCGCGTTCCCTATGAGCCTCCCAATGACTGTGATGTAGTGAGGATCTTCGGGGGCGACGAATTCGTAGTCTTCTGGAAAAGTCTGGAGTAGAGCAGCTTCTCTTAGCGATATCGCTCGGTCCTGTTCGGGGTGTCCAAACCTGCCGTTCCCGAAACCGTAGCACTGGGCAGTGATCGTGGGAGACGGCTCATCCCACTGCATCCTCCCGTAGACGCTGGCGTAACCTCTTCCGCTCTCCTTCTTATGACACCCGGCGACGAGTTCGTTGTCCCAATCTCTCCAAGTGCCTCCAGGCACCGACGCCCTTATCCTTCGCAGGTTCAACTCCGAAAGACGACTGGCCCTGTGGAGCGGGTCCTTCTCGCTAGTCTGCCCAGCTTCGAGTGGTTCGAGGTGGCCAATCGCGTCTCGGACGGTTCTGTATTGGTCGGGAGAATGCGTAGCTGCCACGATTTCGATCTCACCGAACTTGGACGCGAAGAGCACCAACCTAGTCCGGTGTTGGGGAATCCCGTAGTCCGGACAATAGACCTCCGGATACTCCGTGACGTGGTATCCTTTCTCCTTCAATCGGTCGACGAAGGCGCGGTAGACCTCTCCGTCCCTGAAGGTGGCCAAGTCGGGGACGTTCTCCATCGAAACGACGTCGGGTTCCACTCCACAGGTCAGGTCGGCGAACTTGGGGACCAGCCTCCACTTCTCGTCCTCATTCTCCTTCTTCTTCGTGTAAGGCGAGTAGGGTTGACAAGGTGCACATCCGACTAGTATCCTGACGTGTCCCTCCGGATACAGCGCCGCGATAGCTTCGGCGGTCACGTCCTCAACCCTCTTGTGGATGAATCTCGCTCCGTCGTTGTTCGCCTCGTAAGCATATCTGCAAGAATCATCGGCGTCGAATCCCGCCACGACATCGAATCTTTCCAGGATGAAACCGTGGGTCAACGCCCCAGCGCCACAGAACAAATCTACGACTGAACAGTTTTCCATCTGTTAGCTACTCCTGCTCCGGTTTTCTAGCTATCTGCCGATGCTTCCAATCGTGGGTTTTAATGGCACGTGCGCAGAAGCGCCGCCTTATTCCTATTCCTTGTGGCACTGAGCACTTGCCCATGACGTCGCTTTCCATTTCTATTTGGCTGCTAGGTATAGTATAGCAGATTTCAGCTTGTTTGGCAACAAAGAAGCTACCTGTGCTGGCTGCGCAGGTGGCTTCTTGGGTAGTGCAAACACTCTAAACTATTCGGCGTTGGTCACCGTGAACTTTCCTCTGTCGCTGCGGCCGACGCTGGCTTTCTTCTAGGCAGCTTTCCATAGCATTTTCCCTTCCCTTTGAACGTTTCTTAGAAATGAGGAGCCGCGCTGTTCCAGAGTCTCGTAATGGTGCACATCCGTCAGATACAGAGAGAACACATAAGCGAAATCAGCCTCCCACATTACCTTGTAGGCCACCTGGCGCACCTTCTCCTGGGCTGCTTCGGACGTACGGCGCAGTACAACGAACAGGTCTACGTCGGAGTCTGGTTGGGCCTCACCTCTGGCACGGGAGCCGTAGAGAAGCAAAAGCCACAGATCGGAACCCAACTGGCGCTGAAGTTCCTCAGTCAACGTGCTTAGCAATCGAGAAAGTTGCCCATCCCCTCGTTCCCCGGTTTCAAGAGCAGTTTTCATCTCCGTCTCCTTACCTTCACTCTTGCCAGATAGTATACCAGATTTCGGCCCGTTTGGCAACAAAGAAGCCACCTGCACTGGCTGCGCAGGTGGCTTCTTGGGATTCGCTACGGAGTACTTTTATTTTGATCAACTGGACAACATACGAGTGTCACCGAATCATCAAGCAGGTTGAAACTCGGGAACACGCAGTATCTTCGCCTGCACCGATTCCATAATTGAATCCCGAATGAAGCGGCTGGCCTCCAAAATCTCGATGCCGATCATTTCACCTTGGTCATTCAACTCAACCGTGATGTTGGGGCCAAGTTCGACACTCCCTGCTTCTGGTTCATCCGAAATTGCCAGATGCAATACATCATCTTTCTCAAAGTACATCATGCGTATCTTATTCATTGATAAACCTCGCGGCCGAAGACCTCGGGAAAGTACATCGCAGAGGAGCCTTCGATGATACTTGGGATCTACTTTTGACAAATCTACCTAATCGTGCTACAATATCAATCGAGCGGCATCGTAAAGCCTGGTGACCCTGGC
>JBHHZW010000158.1:0-5695 GCA_046758305.1 Bacteroidota bacterium
TCCTAGAAAGCTAATCTCGACCTCCCTCGACTTTTCGAACGCTGATCCGACGGAGTCAGCATAGGCATGGTACGTGCCTTCATCCCGCTGTCCGAGGTCGTTCAGCAGGGCCGGAGCGTGCAGTCCCGTTGTGTCGTAGTGAATGCGAAAGAAACCGTTCGGACTAAGTTTACTAGTCTGAAGTGTTGGCCTGGAAGTGACCCGAAGTATCTGAAGTTTCTGTTGCGGACTGAAGTTTTCCCAGAGTCGCGATATTTCCACTTGAAGAGGGGTGCCGCATTTGCCTGTCTCAAGAAGCCTTATGTCCGGTCTGATTAAGGCTTCTGCAGGCTCCCGATGAGCAACCGCCGACAGGACGATTCGTTCAATATACTCGCGTTGCTGCCCGGACTTGGACACCGTCTGGCTCGTAGCCTCTGCGGTGGTTGATGCAAGGAGGAATGCCAACAACGCGCAGCTTTTCAACCTCTCCTGACGCGAGGACCAATCCAGAGTGAATGACCAGAGCGTTCTTAGCAGCGTGAGAAAAAACGGTATCGGGTAAGTCGTTCTTCTCAAAACGCGCAACTCTCCTTTGCGGGACATGAGTCGAGAGCCCCCACGATTTCCAGGTGGGGCGCGGGCGAGGGAACTCGGATCAAGCGTCCCGATGATTCTTTCGATGTTTTAACCGATGTTCCCTGCGAATTAGCGCCTGGTCGAATCTCCGCTTCTCCTCTTCGGTTTCAGGAATGATTGGAGGACATGGAACAGGTTTGCCCATCTCATCCACTGCCACGAAAGTCAGGTAGGCAGTATTCGCGTGTTTCGAATCGCCCGTGATGTGATTTTCCGCGGTCACTTTCACTCCGATCTCGAGCGATGTCCGGAACACGCGGTTCACGGATGCCTGCAGCCGAACCACCTCACCGAGTCGAATCGGGTGGAGAAAGTTCAGCTCATCGACCGAGGCTGTAACGACAACCCGGTGGCAATGGCGCTGACCCGCGATGACAGCTGCGATGTCGATCCAATGCATAAGCCGCCCACCGAGCAAACTCCCAAGCTGGTTGCAATCGTTGGGAAGAACCAGCTCGGTCATCTCCGCTTGCGATGCTCGGATAGGTTTTTCATTTATGCCAGGCATCATGGATGAAATATGAATTCACATCCGGTGTTGACATTCCCTTGGAAGGAGATGCTGTCTCCGGTATCTGGTCCAGATTTTGATTCAGCTTAGAATTGACATCATTTCGAAGATTTTCGGCTCTTGTCATCAGGGGGCTATCGGGGAAGCGGATGAAGAACCGTTCGATCATTTCGTTGGCTTCCGGGTACCGCTTACGGGCAACCAGAACTTCCACGAGGCCGATATGAGCATCGTCCGCCCAATCGGAATCATGATATCGTTCAAGGAGATGTTCAAAATAGAATTGGGCGGACTTATGTTGGTCCATCCGCACGTACAAACGAGCGGTATTGTACATTTTCAAGGCGAGCTTGTTGTTCAACTCTCGAATCTTTGCCTCGGCGTCGGGCACAAACTGGTGGATGGGATTGTACTCGATGAATTCCTGGAAGGCATCTATCGCCTTCTTTGTGTATCGCTGGTCAAGTGCCGTACGGGGCGACATCCTGTAGTAGCACATCGCCCGTTTATATTGAGCGAGAGGAACCAGTTCGCTTGATCGCATTCGTCTGATGAGCGTCTCATATTCCGAAGCTGCGAGAATATATTCATGCCGTTCGTAGTAAGATTCCGCGAGATAATACTGTGCGTCATCCGCGACGGCGCTTCCCTGAAATTGAATCGTCACGATCTGGAAATCTCTGATGGCGTCGACGTAGTCCCCCTCGTCAAATTCCTGCTTTCCTAAGGCGAATCGGTCCTCTGCATCGATATTCTCCACTGCATCTTTGCTGGAGGAACAGCTGGAAAGAAACAGTACTCCTACTGACAAGAGCACTCCGGCGATCATCGACTGAACGTTTCGCATCAACTCCTCACGCTGAAGAAGAGGTAAATGGCTATCGCCGTGGCGGTTATTACCACTGCCGGCTCTAGGATCTTCTTCATGAAGCCCCCGGAAGGCAGGGTTCCGTGTGTCACATTGACTTGCTCGTGTTCCACGCGTGGGAGGTCGTCAATCGCAATCCGATCCTTTGCAGATTTTTCTACAGTTCCGGCATAATACAGCTCACGGGTCGATCTGCGGTACACTTTGCCGGCTAGTACCGTCGAGACCGATCGCTCAATCGTCCGCTTCCCGAAAAACCCATCCCGGTTCCTTCGCTGGTACCTTACCTTAAGCTCAATCACCGTAAAGTCAAACATAATCGAGTTCACGGACTCGTCGGAGGCAGTGCGGACGGTAAAGTCGCGTTCTTGGAGACTGTTGAGAATAGCATTCTCGACAATCCAGAAATGCTCCACGCCGTGAATCTTCACAGCAAGTTGCCTGTCCTCATCTATCGGTATCTGCGAAAGCAGCGTGTGCACGATGAGCTGTACGTTGCGTCGATACAGGTCGAGGTTCGTGGGAGGCAGATGCGTGCTCTCTTGTCCTTCAGCTCGACCGACCGCAAGAAGCACAAAGACGAGGAGGACCAAGCATATGCGAGAACGTGATTCCACCGACAGACAAAATCCTATGCGTAGATGCCGCGCAATTTGAGGGTTCTGGCAACTTTATCGATTGCCAGGATGTACGCACCGATCCGGAGCGATACGTTATACCGCTCAGCCGTGTTATAGACTGCTTTGAAACTCTCCTTCATCACACGCTCAAGGCGGCGGTTAACGCGTTCCTCCGACCAAAAGTATCCGACGCGGTCTTGAACCCATTCGAAATACGAGACCGTCACCCCGCCCGCATTCGCGAGAATGTCGGGAATTACAAGGATTCCTTTCTCGTGGAGGATTGGGTCTGCGTTGGCAGAAGTCGGTCCGTTCGCTGCCTCGCAGATGATCTTTGCCTTGATGCGGGGTGCGTTGCGAGCTGTGAACTGGTCTTCTTTTGCCGCAGGTACGAGCACGTCGCTTTCGAGCTCGAGGAACTCTGCCTGTGAAATTCGATCACCGCCAAGAAAGCCTTCGAGGGTTCGATGTTGGTCAACCCATTGGATCGCTTTCTCGACCTCGATACCTTTTTTGTTAACGAGGGCGGCTGCTATGTCACTGATTCCGATGATCTTGCATCCTTCATGGTGCAGCAACTTCGCGGTGACCGCTCCAACGTTCCCGAATCCTTGGACGACGACGGAGGTGTCTTTCGGACGCAGCCCGAGCTTTTCCATCGCCGTCAGGGTTACAATCATGCATCCCCTTCCCGTCGCCTCTCGTCGACCGAGTGATCCTCCGAGGATGAGTGGCTTGCCTGTCACCACCGCCGTCTCGGTCCGCCTTGAATGCATACTGTATGTATCCATAATCCACGCCATGATCTGCTCGTTTGTGTTCATGTCGGGTGCGGGGATGTCCCGCTCAGGTCCGAGAGCATCGAGCAGGCTTGCAGTGTATCGGCGCGTTATCTTTTCGAGCTGAAGAGGCGTCAGCTTTGTGGGATCGCACCGGACGCCACCCTTCGCTCCACCGAATGGGATGTTGATGACGGCGCATTTCCACGTCATCCACGCAGCGAGCGCCTTCATTTCATCGAGGGTGATATCTGGCGCGTAGCGGATTCCACCCTTGGAAGGTCCGAGGATGTCATTGTGAATTACGCGATACCCTTCGAAGACGCTGATACTCCCGTCATCCATCTGGATGGGAATCGAAATGATAATTTGTTTCACAGGCGTTTTTAAATACTCGTAGACTCCGCGTTCAAGGCCGAGGATCTTTGCCGCAACGTCGAACCGACTCATCATCGACTGAAACGGATTCTCTTTATCCGTAATGGGTGCGGGTTCCTTATACACTGAAGTTTCTCGAGGCAGCATACCGTACTATTCTGCTCCTTTCAGGCACGAACTTCGAAGAACCTCATAACGATTGACCCATCGCGATTGTTTCTAACCGCGCGATTCGCCGTTCCATCGGAGGATGGGTCGAAAACAAGGAAAGCATCCCCCCGCCTCGCAACGGATTTACGATGAACAGGTGGACCGTGGAGGGATTTACATTTCTCATCTGGGAACGCTTCACGCCCGACTCTAGCTTCCGGAGGGCACTGGCTAGCGAGAGCGGCCTGCCTGATATCTTCGCTGTAGCAGCATCGGCCGCATACTCACGAGATCGCGATATTGCCAGGTGGATAAGGACTGCCGCGATCGGAGCAACCAGGATGAGGAGAAAATCGGCCATGCCTGAGGAGCCACGTCGGCCTCCTCGACCCCCGAAAAAAAGCAGTGACCATCCTGCCATGCGAGCTATGAACGTGATCGTTCCGACCAGGGTGGCTGCGATCGTTCCCGTCAACGTATCGCGGTGCTTGATATGGGCTAGTTCGTGTGCGAGCACTCCTTCAAGTTCGTCCTTGTTCAAGAGATCCAGGATTCCTTCGGTGACCGCTACCGCTGCGTGTTCTGGGTTCCGCCCGGTAGCGAATGCGTTCGGGGTGGCATTCGGGATGATGTACACGCGCGGCATCGGGAGTTCTACCTGGGCGGCTAATTTCCGAACGAGGTCGTGCAGGTGGGGTGCTTCGTGCTGTGAAACCTCTCGAGCTCTGTACATCCGCAGCACTACTCGATCGGAAAACCAATACGCAGAAAAATTCATGAGCAGGGAGAAGCCGAATGCAAGCATCATCCCCTGTTCACCCCCGAGAAGTTGCCCGACGACAAGCAGCAAGACAATCATCAGTGTCATCAGAAACGTCGTCTTCAGCGTATTCACACCCATTATCGCCTGCTTCGATCGTATGGAATCATCAAAATTGTGATTCTTAAATATTCAATCTACAAAATCGATGTCTGATGTTCAAGTTATTACTTCTTTCTTGAAATTCTTCGTAATTCTTCAAGAACAAGTTTCACGTCATCATCAAGAAAATGTCGAGAAAATTGACGTGCCCGTCGAACTTCCCTCTCGTCGATTTCTGCAAGGATCAAGTCTTCCTCAAAGAGCTTCGCTTGGGCAAGAACATCGCCGTTCGGGTCTATGACTTCTGATCCACCCCAGAAGTTGACCCCGTCCTCGAAACCGACACGATTGCAAAAAACCACATACGTGCTCAACACACGGGCGTACACTTTGTGGTTTTCGGTGTTGATGGTGGCGATTGCTGGATGGTCCTGCGATCCCCCCAGTCGTGTGGGACTGGCAGAGAGACCGAGGATAACCTGTGCTCCATCCTGCACTAGAAGGTAGGGAAGACAAACATGCCAGAGGTCTTCGCAGATCAACATTCCCAGTCGACCAAGTTTGGAGTCGACGGCTCGAATTGATCGGCCTGCGCTGAAGTATCTCATTTCTTCGAACATACCGTACGTCGGCGGATAAACCTTTCGATGGGCTGCCAACAGCTTGCCATTCTCGAAGAAAAACGCCGAATTGTGGAGGCCAAAGCTGTCCGACTCCTCCACTCCACCCACGATAATGGAAATCCCCTTGCTTTTCGAGATGAGTTTTTTCAATACGGCAGACCGTCCAGGGTTGAGAGCAACATCCAGATTCATGTCGCGCAGTGTGTAACCCGTCAGGCTCAATTCCGGAAATAGGATGAGGTCCGCCCCCTTGGGCCGCATCGTGGCGCCGTCCCGCGCGGTCGCG
>JBHHZW010000159.1:0-5675 GCA_046758305.1 Bacteroidota bacterium
GGCTTCGCCGCGGGACTTGTTCGACGTGTCACCCGACCGCCAGTCAGGTGTCGAGCCTCCACACGGTCCGGACTCGACACCGCAGAACTACGGAGATTTTTCGAGCACTAGTGACCGACCAACTCCATCTGACTACCCGTTATGACGAGATCGACAAGGTGATTCACTGACGAGTTGAGTAGGTTCAACACGGGGGCCGGATAAATCCCGAGAACGATGATAATGACGGCCAATGGTACAAGCGTAAACAGCTCTCTCCCGTTGATGTCCGGCAGTGCCTTCCATCGCTCTGGCAGAGAGCCGAGAAACAGGCGCTGGAGTGTCCAGAGCATGTAGCCAGCGGTCAGCACGATCCCAGTCGTGGAGAGAATTGTTACCAATGGAAAACGCTGAAATGCACCGAGAAAGGAGAACGCCTCAGAAATAAACCCGCTGAGGCCCGGCAATCCGAGGGCAGCGAAAAAGGCCACCGTCATGACTCCAGTGTATTTTGGCATCTGATTCGCTAATCCGCCGAAGTCGTTCAGACCGCGAGTATGTGCACGGTCGTAGATCACACCGACGATCAAGAAGAGCATTGCCGTGATGGTGCCGTGGTTGAACATCTGGAAGACCGCTCCGACGATACCCTGCGTGTTGAGTGCTGACAGGCCGAGTATCACAATCCCCATGTGACTGATCGACGAATACGCGATCAGTTTCTTAAAGTCCTCCTGCGCCATCGCCACCAGGGCCCCATAGACAATGTTCACAAAGCCGAGGATCGCAAGTGGGAGCGCGTAGTAGACGGTGGCGTCGGGAAACATCGGAAAATTGATACGCAGCATCCCGTACGTGCCCATCTTCAGAAGAACACCAGCGAGGATTACACTGATCGCCGTGGGAGCCTCGACGTGGGCATCAGGCAACCAGGTGTGGAAGGGGAATATCGGAACTTTGATCGCGAAACCGATGAAGAGGGCGACGTAGGCGACATAGCGCCAGGTCGTATGAAGGCCCGCGAGGATTGAACCCGGCTCGTAGTTCGCAGGATCCATCATGAGGAGCATGTTGAAGGTATGGACCCTTTCGCCGGTTGCCGGGTCAGCAAGATACGTACTGAAGTACAGGGCCAGTATCACGAGAAGTATCAGCACGCTCCCGAACAGCGTGTAGAGAAAAAACTTGATCGCGGCGTACTCTCTTCGCGGTCCGCCCCAGACTCCGATGAGGAAATACATCGGGAGCAGCATCAGTTCCCAGAAAACGTAGAACAAGAAGAAGTCGAGAGCGACGAAGACACCCATCATTCCTGTATCGAGCAGCAACAGGAGGGCGAAATATCCTTTCACCGCTTTGCCGATGTTCCATGAAGCAAACACCGCGATGAAAGAGATGAGCGCCGTCAGTAACAGCATTGCGACACTCAGCCCATCGATCCCGACAAAATAGTCAATGTCAATTCTCCCAAGCCCCGCGACACCGGAAATGTCAATCCAGTTATGCTTCTCCACATACTGGAATGTCTCCGGATTATTGATTCCCGTGAGGTTCCTGTCGTAGTTCATGAAGATCAGGACGGCCAGCACCACCTGCAGAAACGTGAACGCGGCAGATGTCCACCGAATTGCGCTCCATTTCTCCTTCGGGACCAGAAGAACGATGGCCATCCCCACGATGGGGAGAAAGGTGATCCACGTCAGGACACCGAGACCCAAGACCTTCAATTCCATGGACAGTGTTTCCTTGTGATAGTGAAGACCAAATTTAGATTGCGCGGAACACGAAGAACAGGACCATCACGCCGAATAGGACGAATACGATATAGGTCTGCACTTTGCCCGTCTGTATTTTCCGCAAGAGAAGTCCAGAAAATCCCGAGAAATACGCCAGGCCGTTGGCTAAGCCATCCACAACCCTGTTATCGAAGCCCCCCGCACCACTCCAGAACAAGAAAAAGGCGAGTGCGGAAGTGAGGAGCGATGCAAAAACCGTCAGGAGGATTACGTCGACCGATCCGTCTGCCGGCCAGAGCGCCGATCCGAGATATATACCGACCACCACGGACACGAGAGCAGTCACGCTCAGGTAGACCAGACCTCCAATGGGAATCCCCGCCTGCCCGGCGGGCAGGCGTCCCTTCGGGACCTGTCTTCCCTTCCACGTCCACCGGAACCCGAGGGAAATACCCGCAGTCCACTTCGCCGTCCCGTTCACTAAACCATCGACCCCAACATCGTCGAACCAGCGCAGGATCCTGGTGAGCGCGTGGGCTCCCCCCAAAACCGTGGCTCCATACAGTTCATCAAAGTACCATTTGTTGAGGGAGAAGTTGTAGATCGGCTTGAGTCGCGCTGCGAGGTCATCAGCGTTCACCTTCTTCCACCGATAGATCACCACCGCACCGAGTATGCCGAGCCCCGCAACGGTCAGCGAGATGAGCATGGCCGGAAGATGCGCATGATGCAAGGCCTCCGCAAGAACGGGGATCGAGGACGCCTGCACAGAGAGCGGGACGGCACTCTGAGGTCTTGTGATCACGTCGAAAAACCAGCCGGAAGATGCGCCGAACGGGTTCCAAGAATAGAAGGCAAAGAACGACAACACAGCGAACATCACCAGCGGAATGGTCATTACCTTGGGGGATTCATGGATTGCGTCCAGACGACGGGCGTCGGCATGTTCTCCGTGAAAAGTCAGAATGAGCATTCGGAACATGTAGAAGGCGGTCATCCCAGCGACGAGAAATCCCAGAATTGGAATGAGGCTGTGGCCGGTGAGGCTTCCGAAGGCCAGCGTCCCAGCGAGGATCTCGTCCTTGCTCAGAAAACCCGACGTCAATGGAATCCCAGAGATTGCCAACGTAAAAACGAGGAACGTCCAGTACGTGATCGGCATTTTTTTTCTCAACCCACCCATGTTTCGGATATCGTTGGGATCGGTATGATGGTCGCCTGCGTGGTGGAGGGCATGGTGCATGGCATGGATCACGGAACCTGAGCAGAGGAACAGTCCGGCCTTGAACCAGGCGTGTGTGACCAGGTGGAAGAAGCCAGCAGTATAGGCACCGACGCCGAGCGCGAGAATCATGTACCCGAGTTGACTGATCGTTGAATAGGCAAGCACTTTCTTGATGTCATTCTGAGTGATCGCGATCGAGGCTGCAAGGAAGGCGGTAAAAGCCCCTATGTACGCGATGACGAGGAGCGCGTCCGCGGTCATCATGGCGAACGTCCGCGCGACGAGATAGACACCGGCTGCCACCATCGTCGCCGCATGTATCAGGGCACTGACGGGCGTCGGTCCTTCCATCGCGTCGGGAAGCCAGACATGCAAGGGGAACTGAGCCGACTTTCCAATTGCACCACAGAACACCAGAATTCCAGCTGCCGTCAGCCATCCCTCACTCCCAAAAGGAATGTTCCCTCCAGCGATCGCATCGAAGATTTCATCGAATCGGAACGTGAAGAACGTGAACCAGAGAATCAAGATGCCGATAAAAAGGCCGATGTCGCCGATCCGGTTGACCACGAAGGCTTTGATCGCGGCATCCGATGCCGACTTCTTCTCGTACCAATGGCCGATGAGCAGGTACGAGCTCAGCCCGACGAGTTCCCATCCGACATACATCATGAAGAAGTTGTTCGTCACGACGATCATCAGCATGGAGAAGGTGAACAAACCGAGGAAGGAAAAGTAACGAGAATAGCGGACGTCTCCTTGCATGTAGCCGATCGAAAACAGATGGACAAAGGCGCTCACGATGGTGACGACGACCATCATCACCGCAGACAGGTTGTCGATCATGAAGCCCAGTTCGATCTTGAGAGGGCCGATGAATGGGACGTTGCCGAAATCGACCCACGGGAAGCTCGCCTGGATCGTCTCTCCGCTATAGCTCGTGAGCTTCACGAAGAGAACAACCAGCGAGATTCCCATCGCGATGAACAGGATACCCGTCTCGAGCCAATCACCCTTTCGCGGGACTCGTTTCCCGAAGAAGATCAGGGCGAGGAACCCGACGAGCGGGAGCAGAAGGGTTACGACGGTCAGTTGAACGAGCGTATCCTGTGCCATCCGTTATTCCTTGAGACGGCTGATTTCGTCCACGTTCACTGTGTTGAACTGTTGGTAGATATTGAGAATGATGGCAAGCGCAATAGCCGCCTCAGCGGCCGCGAGGATGATGACAAAAATAGCAGCGAGCTGTCCATCCATGTTCATCCCGCCGTATCGAGAGAATGCGATAAAGTTGATGTTTGCGGAATTGAGAATCAGTTCTATACCCATGAGTACCATGACGGCGTTTCTGCGCGTGACGACGCCGAAAATGCCAAGCGCAAATAGCAAACCGCTGATGAACAGGAAATGCGTCAGACCAACTTCAGGAAGCATTTTTGAGTCTTGAGTAAAGGAATCTGCTTGCAAGGAGGAAAATCTCAAGAACCAAGTCCCAAATTCCAAACAAATTCCAATGAACCAAAATCCAAACGTCCGCGGCGATCAACTCATCTCTAGGTTCCGTGAAGGGGATGCTGTTTTGGACATTGGAATTTGAAATTTATTTGGAGATTGAGTTTTGGAACTTTTCTCTCCATTCGTCCACTCTTCTGTTTCGAATTCACCTCGTCTTTCGCTCCCTTCGCGCAATCATCGCTGCACCCAGGAGCGCCACGAGCAAGACAACGGAAGCGACCTCGAAGGGAAGCAGAAATTGCGTCATCAAAAGTTCACCGATTCTCGGAGCTGTCGAGGAAACCTCCGTCGAGGGCAATACTTTCCAGTCAGTGATCCAGTAAACCCCTCCCAGGGTACCCGCCACGGCGGCACTAACGATCACGGCAGGTAACGTCTGGAGTGTCCCCGTTTTTATCTCCACGCTTACGACTTTGCTTGTGAGCATGACGCCGAAGAGCAGGAGAACCAGTATGCCGCCGACGTAGATCAACAGCTGAGTAACGGCGAGGAAATCGGCGTTCAGCAACACATAGAGACCGGCAACGCCGAAGAATGTGAACAGAAGCGAGAAGGCGGAGTAGATGACGCTGCGGGAAAAGACTACGATGAAGGCTGAAATGACTGTAATGAGCGCGAAGACGTAGAAGACGATATCAGCAAGACTCATACAGGATTCGACTTTTCGTTCTTAGAGGGATCCGAAGAGGTGTCCGGCTTCCGTTGTTCCTGCTTGGGTGCCTCCGTCTTCGTCTGCGATGGATGACCAAGCTGTTGACCCGTGGTCGCAGCCGTGGGCTCGGGTGTGACAGGCTTCGCGGCGGCTGCGGCTCTCCTCGCAGCCTGATCTTTTTCCCATTTCCCGTACTTGGTCTTCGCTTCCTCAACCTGATCCGGAGTCATCGCGCTGTAGTTGTAGATCAAATTGTGGCGTTCGAACTCCGAAAACTCAAACACGTCCGTCATCTTGATGCACTCCGTCGGACAGGGGTAAACACAGAGACCACAGTAGCAGCACTTGGCGATGTCGATGTCAAACTTCGGCACCCACAGTCGTTTCTTCATCCCATTGGACGTGACGCCGAGGTCGTCTCCGGGAGTGGACTTGACGGTATCGATATAGATACACTGCACCGGACAGATGCGCGCGCATTTGAAACAGCCGATGCAATCGTCGATGTTGTTGAACAGAATGCCGCGTGCGTTAACCGGTATCTGCCACTTTTCATCGGGATATTGCA
>JBHHZW010000160.1:0-5654 GCA_046758305.1 Bacteroidota bacterium
CCTTGTCGACGAGAAACCTCCCGAGGTCCCAGTAATTATCCGTCGTGAACGAGTTCAATTGCTTCAGGAGACCTTCCAGAGCAAAATCCTTCTGCGGAGAGGGACTCGATGCTCTGGATCTCGCTTTCGATCTTTTCTTCATGGATGCTCTCCTCAACGAGCGCCTACAAAGTCCCGACAGGTCGGGACGATGGCGGGGCGAGTTGCCCCGAAGGGACACAGACTGTATCCGCCGTCGGCAGATTCAGAATGACATTGCAACGTCAGCAGTTTTCACTCAGTCTCGACGCCGTTGGTGCGTCAATCACCTTTCCGAGGAAACGCAACGACATCCTCACCGCCATCCACTGCGATCACGCCGCCGGAAATCCAATCCGCTTCATCCCGGGCCAGCAGGGCAATCATTTTAGCCACATCTTGCGGGGTTGTAGACCTTCCACGAGGATTTTTTTGGCTGGCGTACTCGAGCAACAAGGAACCCGAAGGAATCTTTCGAAGGGCCGGTGTGTCCGTTACACCGGCCATGATCGAAGTTGCAGTGACTCCGTATGGACCCAGCTCCATCGCGAGTTGCCGGATGTTGGACTCTAGTGCTGCTTTGGCCGCCGAGACCGCACCGTAGTCGGGAATTACCGTATGACCTCCCGAACTTGTCATCGCGAAGACACGCGCTCCCGGCTTGAGCAGCTTCCGAACAAAAGCGCCCTGCACCCAGTAGACAAGGCTGTTTGCCATCACGTCGAGCGTCATCTCCATTTGCTTCTGCGAGAGCATATCCTGCGGCTGCGGCGCGATGAAGGGCCTCAAAGTCCCGAACGCAAGCGAATGCAGGATCACGTTGAGGGATGCCGTTGAATCCTTTTCGAACTCCTTCCGAATCGCGTCCAGCACCTCACTTCGCTTTGATTCGTCGGACGCATTGACGTTGAAAAACCGAAAATCCACCCCAGCGCTCTTGATTTCATTCACAATCCCCTGCGCATTGGGTAACGTCGCCGCCCGGTCAAGGTGGACGCCGAAAATGCTCATGCCACGGCGGGCCAACTCAAGAGCAGTCGCGCCTCCAAATCCGCTCGAAGCCCCGAGAATGAGCGCCCACTGATTCTTGCTAAAGAATTTCTCCGCCAACCATTGCCTCCATAGCTGAACTGTCTCGAAACCCTGCAACCAAAGATAGCAACTTTCGGTTCAATTTCAAGGAAATTTCTTACGCGAGGAGCATCGTCAGGAGAGCCATGCGAATGGAGATGCCATACTGTGCTTGACGGAAATAGCCTGCACGAGGATCTGCGTCCACTTCGGTGGAGACCTCATGCAACCGCGGAAGAGGGTGGAGCACGATGGAACGCTTCTTCATCCGACCCAGCATTGCACCATCGATAAAGAGTGACTCCATGATCCGGTCGTACTCCGCCGCGCGTTCACCCAGTCGCTCCTTCTCAATACGAGTCTGGTATACAACATCAAGCTCGGGGATAATCTTCCCGAGGTCCGATTCCTTCCGGTACCACACCGAATGCTCTTCGAGATAATTCAAGAGATCAGCTTGCATCTGGAGTTCGTCCGGACCGACAAAATAGAGCTTTATGCGATCAAACTTGCTGAGCAGGTAGGTGAGCGATCTCGCAGTTCTCCCCTGCGCCAGATCTCCGACGATCGCGATGTTCAATCCGTCGATGCTCTTGATCTCCCGGTAAATTGTGTACACATCAAGCAACGCCTGCGTCGGATGCTGTCCCCCCTTCCCGTCTCCAGCGTTGATGATGGGAATGCGCGACACTGCCGCAGCCCTTTTTGCTCCACCGATTTCGTCATGTCGAACGACGATAACATCCACGAAATGGTTGAGAACGCGCACCGTATCTTCAAGACTTTCCCCGCTCGCAGCCGATGAGAACTCCTTCGCATGCTCTGTCGAGATCACCTTACCACCGAGCCGGAGCATCGCCGTTTCGAACGACAATCGGGTCCTCGTCGAGGGCTCGTAGAACAGACAGGCCATGATTTTGCTGTTATAGTCTTGGGTTCCGCCCCGTGCTACAAGTTTTTCCATCTGGTCAGCAGTCTGGAACAATTCTGTCAAGAATGGTAACGTGAACTGCTGCGACTCCAGCACATGCTGCAGCTTCATGAAGAACCTCCTGACCTCTCACGGGACGATGCGTGTCCCCGTTCTTCCTTTGAGGGCATCGACAATTCTTTCTGGCGTGGTAATGATCACTTCCCGACCTCCATGCTGGAGAAACTCGACTGCCGATTCAATTTTCGGACCCATATTCCCCGCCGGAAACTGTCCGTCCCGGCTGTAAGCGAGTGCTTCTTCGAGCGTCATCCTCGGTACAGGATGCTGGTTGGACTTTCGATAGTTCACGTACACGTACTCTTCGCCAGTCGAAATGATGAGGAATTCCGCCTGGAGCAGTTTGGCGAGCAACGCCGAAGCACGATCCTTATCGACGACCGCTTCGACACCGTGCAAATCGCCGTTCGCGCAGACGACCGGAATCCCACCACCACCGACCGCAATGGTGATGATCCCCCGTTCAACGCACGTACGGATGACGTCAAGTTCAACGATATCGAGCGGTTTGGGGGAAGGTACAACACGTCGGTAGCCGCGGGCAGCGTCCTCAACCATCACCCATCCGAATTCTTCTTGGCGCCGTAGCGCTTCCTCTCGACTGTAGAAGGGCCCGATCGGCTTCGTCGGATCCTCAAACGCGGGGTCGTTGCTATCGACAAGCACCTGCGAAATCACCGTTGCAACGGGATGTTGGAGTCCTACCCGTGCGAGGCTTCTCCGCATCGAGACCTGGAGCAGGTAACCCATTGACCCCTGGGTTTCCGCATCGCAAACATCCAGCGAGTGTGTATAGACCTGATGCGCGGCGAGTTCCGATCGCATCAAGGCCGCACCCACCTGCGGCCCGTTTCCATGCGTAATCACGACTGAATAAGCTTCCTGAACAAGCCGTACGATTTGTCGGCAGGTTTCGTCCGCGTTCTTGAGCTGCTCGGCAATCGTCCCGCGCTCCCCAGCGCGAATAAGTGCGTTCCCACCGATTGCAACAACGGCAAGTTTGCGCATGGCCTCATCTCATCACGAGTGCCAGAATCGCCTTCTGGACATGTAACCGGTTCTCGGCTTGTCGGAACACGATCGCGTTCGGTGAATCGATCACATCGTCGGTCACTTCCACACCGCGACGCGCCGGCAGACAATGCATGAAACACGCGTCAGGTTTTGCGAGAGAGAACAGTGCAGCGTTGACTTGGTACGGCCGGAACACCTTGTGACGCTCCTCCGCTTCCCCCTCTTGACCCATACTCGCCCACACGTCAGTGTACACAAAATCAGCATCGCGAACTGCTCGTCCAGCGTCGTCCGTGACCTCGAGGACAGCACCGGACTGTCCTGCCTCCTGGAGGGCCGACTCCACCACGTCCTTCTTCGGTTGATATTCCCTCGGTGATGCGACCGTCAGCCGCAGACCGAGTCGAGCCGCTCCGAGTAGCAACGAATGCGCCACGTTGTTGCCGTCACCGACAAATCCTATCTTGACGGCTCGCATGTTTTGCTTTGTTTCCCAGATCGTGAAGAAGTCGGAGAGTGCCTGACAGGGATGTTCGAGGTCCGTGAGCCCGTTAATAACGGGCACGGACGCAAATTCCGCAAGATCGACGCAAGTGTGGTGATTGAACGTGCGGATCATGATTCCGTCGACCATCCGCTCCAGATTTTTCGCGACGTCATAGACTGATTCGCGATTTCCGAGATTAATATCAGATCGTGCAAGGTAGATCGCATCGCCTCCCAGCTCTCTCATGCCGACCTCAAACGTGACCCGCGTCCGCAGGGATGGTTTCTCGAAGATCATCGCAAGATGTTTTGAACGAAGCCGTGTGCGAAATCGTTCTGGATGGGCTTTCATCTTCTTCGCGATTCGAAGCATGTCCCAGATTTCCGACTCCGTGAAATCCAGCACGGAGAGAAAATCCCGACCGCGGAGGTCAGTTTTTCTTGTTCTCTTGCGTCTCACCATTAGGTTCTTAATTCGATCTCGAGCAGAGATGCGCCTGACGCGCACTGATCATAGGTGTCGAGCAACCCGCCTGAACCCCGCCAGACCGCTGGTGGGCTGGCGCGCAGGCGGGCGGGGATGCTCGACATCACAGGGGGAGTTTCGAACGTTCCGGGGCTGCTCGACACTACAAAAGATCGCCCAAGTGCCCTGACGATCAATGCGACGCCAGAAATGAGTTCACGATGTCCTGTAAGTCCGGCTTGGTAATCTCATCGAGGTCGTAGCGTACACGGACCGCAGGCTTGTTGAATTTCACGACACGGCGGAGGTCGACCGGAGTCCCGATGATGACTACATCACACGGGACATTGTTGATGGTCTCCTCGAGATCCCGGATCTGATCCTCCCCGTAGCCCATGGCGGGGAGAAGCGAGCCCATCGATGGATAATGGTTGAACGTCTCCGCAATCGACCGTACCGCGTATGGTCGGGGGTCGATAATCTCCACCGCGCCGAATTTTCGCGCAGCGATCATCCCCGCTCCGTAGGACATTCCGCCGTGAGTGAGCGTAGGTCCATCTTCAACGACAAGCACACGCTTGCCGCGGATCGCTTGCTCATCGTCGACCGTAGCGGGAGAAGCTGCCTCGACAACCGTTGCCCGCTGGTTTATGACGCGAATGTTGTGTCGAACCCGGTCAATATTTTGAGGGGGTGCCGATTCAACCTTGTTAATGATGACAATATCCGCGAGTCGAAGGTTCGTTTCGCCCGGGTAATACTCCAGTTCATGACCGGGGCGATGAGGATCAATGACCACGATGGTGAGGTCTGGCTTGTAAAAGGACAGATCGTTGTTCCCGCCGTCCCAGACGATCACGTCGGCGTCTCGCTCCGCTTCGCGGAGAATCGCTGCATAGTCCACCCCTGCGTACACAATCGTGCCCGTGGCAAGATGGGGTTCATACTCTTCCATTTCCTCCACCGTGCAGGAATGGCGCTTGAGGTCCTCGATGCTCGCGAATCGCTGTACACGCTGCTTCACGAGGTCGCCGTACGGCATTGGATGCCGAACTGCCACGACCCGCTTCCCTGCTGCCCGAAGCAATCTACACACTTTCCTCGATGTTTGACTTTTTCCAGAGCCCGTACGAGCCGCGACCACGGCTATCACTGGCAGCGTGCTCTTGATCATGGTGTGCCGCGTGCCGAGCACCGCGAAATCAGCACCCGCAGCCATCGCAACCGAAGCGCGTTCCATGACGTACCGGAAGGAGACATCCGAGTACGAGAAAACCACAAGATCGACTGCGTGTCGTTTGACCAGCTTCGGGAGGTCCGACTCCGGATAGATCGGTATGCCGCCTGGATACTGAGCTCCTGCAAGTTCAGCGGGATATTTTCGTCCTTCGATGTTGGGGATTTGTGTCGCGGTGAACGCCACAACCTCGTACGCTGAGTTTTCTCGGTAGACGGTGTTGAAGTTGTGAAAATCGCGTCCCGCCGCTCCCATGATGATCACTTTCGTGCGAGCCATACGATTCTCCAGGTCAGTCTCTTACATGGGACAATGGTATCAAGAACGATGCCGAAACAATCCCTCCTGCGGTCCATAGCGGAGACCGAAGT
>JBHHZW010000161.1:0-5602 GCA_046758305.1 Bacteroidota bacterium
TGCGCGTGAACTGGCACGGTCACGACAAAAGCCGAAGCTACGTGGCCTGGGATTACTCGTACAACATGCTGCAGTCCTGCGCGGAAAACGCGGTACTCTTCACAAACGGTGACAACGACACGTTCCCACTCTGGTACTTGCAAGATGTTGAGGGGATTCGTCGGGACGTGCGCATCGTGAACCTGAGCTTGGTCAATACTCCGTGGTACATCCGACAGCTCAAGCACCAGGAGCCGTATGGTACCCCGCCGGTACCGATCAGCCTCACTAATGCACAGATTGCCGCGATTGGGCCGGGTGCCTTCGAGCCTCGGGATGTCGTGCTTCCGGTCCCTCGAGAGGCCTACGAAGCGTTTGGGATCAGCGATACGAGCATCACAAATCGCGGTGCGATCCGCTGGCGGATGAACCCGACCGTCCAGTTCGGGGACGTGGGGGCACTCAAGGTTCAGGATATCATGGTCTACGACATCGTTCGAACGAGCAACTGGAAACGACCAGTCTATTTTGCTGTGACTGTTGCTCCAAGCAGCAAGCTCGGCCTCGACCGCTATCTCCGGATGGATGGACTTGCCCTTCGACTTATGCCGGCGACATCGTCGGACGCAGATTATGCTATCTCCGAAGAGATCATACGGGAAAATCTTTTCGAGGAGCCTGAGAGTTTCTCTCGCGAGCCTCAGTACGGCTTCAAATGGCGTGGGCTGAACGACACGACGATCTACTTCGATGATAACGAGCGGCGCCTGATGCTCAATTACCGAAACGCGTTCTTTCAGCTGGCGTTCCACTACGCGGACCGAAACAACCGCACGGAAGCGCTGAACACACTCGCCCGGATGGACGATGTGATCTCCGAAAAGGCCTTTCCCATCGATTGGAGATTCATACAACCCTTCGCAATATTATATCGCCGCTTAGGAGACTCGAAGAGGTTTGAACATTACGCCGCAAAACTTGAGGAGATCTCTTGGCAGATGATCGAACGAGGTCACCCAGATCAGCGGAGTCCCTTCAATCCATATTTCATGTTGTTGGATCTCTACGAACTGCAGCAGCGATACACCGATGCGCTCAAAGTTCTGAATCGGGTCGCTGCATTGTACCCGAATGATGCAGGTGTCAAGAACCGGATCGCACAGATTCAAGCGCGGATAAGAGCTGATTCTGCAGCGATGAACGTGCGCGACACGGCGACAATGAGAAGGTGATGGCGAAAAAGGGCGAGGTGAAGAGTCGGGGAAAAAAAGCCCTCCTCACAGGGATCACCGGTCAGGATGGCTCGTATCTGGCCGAGTTTCTCCTGAGCAAAGGCTACACGGTCTACGGAATGGTCCGGCGATCGAGCACGGAGAACTTCGAGCGCATTGAGCACATTCGGTCGCAGCTCCATCTCCGCCAGGCGGACCTCCTCGACCAGCTCTCCATTATCGAGGTCATCGAAGAAACTCAGCCAGACGAGCTTTACAACCTTGCCTCTCAATCGTTTGTCCCCACATCCTGGAGTCAGCCGACCCTCACCGGCGAGTTCACCGCGCTCGGGGTGACGAAGATGCTCGAGGCGATCAAGCTTGTGAACCGAAGAATTCGGTTCTATCAGGCCAGCAGCAGCGAGATGTTCGGCAGAGTCCAGGAGGTCCCTCAGAACGAGAATACCTCGTTCTATCCACGCAGCCCTTACGGTGTGGCCAAGGTATACGGGCATTTTATCACGGTAAACTACCGAGAAAGTTACGACATGTATTGCGTTTCCGGGATTTTGTTCAACCATGAGTCACCGCGTCGAGGGTTAGAGTTTGTGACGCGCAAGATCAGTGACGGCGCCGCCCGCATCAAGCTTGGTCTTGCGAAAGAGTTGCTGCTGGGAAACCTCGATGCCGCTCGCGATTGGGGTTTTGCAGGGGACTACGTGGAGGCGATGTGGCTCATGATGCAGCTGGAACAGTCCGAAGACTTTGTGATCGCGACGGGCATCGCGCATACGGTGCGTGATTTTTGCCGGCTGGCGTTTGAACATGTGGGCTTGGATTGGGGAACCTACGTTGTTTCAGACGAAAAATTCTTCCGTCCAGCAGAAGTCCATCAATTGCTGGGTGATGCCAGCAAAGCCCACCAGAAGTTGAGCTGGAAACCCAAGGTTGCCTTCGAAGCGCTCGTAAAAATGATGGTCGAGGCCGACCTCAAGCGTTTGAAGCGCGCTGCCAAGAGGTAGCATTTCCTCAAGCTCGACGACTCCCTACAGGTTCGCAGATCGACTCGGGGAAGATGGCTTCACTACGATGCGCATCTCCCGAAGGTCACTCGGCGATGCCACAAAGTGCAACGTCCGAAGGACCCCTTCCCCGGAGGGGCCACTTGGTGCGTGGATCGCTTTGCGGGTGGAGAGAAGGTGATGCCTTCGCTACAGAACTCCATACTTTCGATTCCAAGAGGTATGCGAAATTCTTGGAACTCGACTCTTCCAATCGTCCGTACCGAACTGTCAAGACCTTGCGAATCCTGATTTTCAACTGGCAAGATATCAAGAATCCGAACGCAGGTGGTGCTGAGGTTCACCTCCACGAAGTCTTTTCCCGCATCGCGGCGATGGGTCATGGGGTCACTCTCTATTGTTCTCGGTTTCCCGGGGCGGCTCCACGCGAAAATCTCAACGGAATCGATGTCATTCGAGAGGGTGGGCGATATCTGTTCAACTATCGTGTGGTATGGAAATACCTTATACACTTTCGGCGGCTGGGGTTTGATATCGTCATCGATGACTGGAACAAGATTCCTTTCTACACACCTTGGTACGTAAGAGAGCCACTCATGGGAATTACACACCATCTGTTCGGCAAGAGTATCTTCATCGAAGTTCCGTTTCCGCTCGCAGCGTATGTGTATTTGACTGAGCTCCTTGCTCTTCGCGTTTACCGAAACGTGCCTCTTATCGTCGGGTCGCCAAGTACACATCAGGAATTGGTGTCGAAGGGCTTTAGATCCGACCAGGTCAAGGTAGTCAACTACGGTATCGATCAAAGCCTTTACAGGGTGACGGGGGTTCCGAAGAGTGACACGCCGCTCGTTGGGCACGCGGGTCGGTTGAAGCGATACAAGAGCGTCGACCACCTCTTGCAAGCCTTCAAGGCTGTGAAGGCTCGACGCGCTAATGCTCAGCTTCTGATCCTGGGTGACGGGGATGACCGTCCGCGTCTTGAAAAGATCGCCCGTGATCTAGGGCTCAGCGATTCCGTGCGATTTACTGGATACGTTACCGAGGCGAAAAAGATACACTATCTCCAGGAAATGCACGTTGTGGTGAATAGCTCGGCGAAGGAGGGCTGGGGATTGACGGTTGTAGAAACCAATGCCTGCGGGACATGTGTTATTGCGAGCAACGTGCCGGGATTGAAAGATTCGGTTCTCGCTGGAGAGACCGGATTGCTGTATGAATACGGAAACATACAGCAACTGGCAACGAAGATCTGTGATGTTCTGAGTGATAAAGCTTTGCAGAACCGGCTCTCAGAAGGTGCATTGCAATGGGCAGCGAGATTTGATTGGGACGCCGCTGCGAAGCAGACGCTCAAGCTATTGCAGAGAGTTGCGACAGAACGGAAAGTTTGACTCCCTGACTCCTCTGTACACCCACTCCTCTCATTCTCTCCGCGTTTGGCGCAAATCCTTCACTCTTAATTCCTCCTTAATGATCCTCATGCATTCCTCCAAGGTCTCTACTACTCGAACGTAGCGCGTTGACCCCGTCAGCGGCGTTGAAGTTTCCAAGCCCTCCCACCTCAGCACCTCATATAGAAGGTCGATCACTGACTTCCAGAAGTCTCCAAGCACCACGATCGGTCTTTCCGCGATCAACCGCTTGTTTCTGGACTCCCAGACCGTCGCCAGCTCCAAGAGCGTGCCTGTACCTCCTCGGAGGATCACGTACGCGTCACCAAGTTCGATGAGTTTGGCAAGTCGGTCCGCGTGTGTCTCCTCGCAGATCTCCTGATCGATCCATGGATTGGCACCGCAGCCAAATGCCTTCGTGGTTATGCCAATCGTCCTCCCACCAGCTTCCTTCGCCCCGCGTGCTGACGCTTCCATAATCCCTCCGTAGCCCCCGTTACAAAGTACAAATCCCGCACGGGCGAGTTCACGGCCAAGCTCGCTGGCTTCCTTATAGAAAGGGTCGCCCTCCATCGGCTTTCCGCTCCCAAATACCGTGACCGTTTTCTGTCTTTGGGAATTCAGTTCCATCAATCTACACTTAGTCCAAGAATGTCCAGTTGATCCCAAACCGCACGTTCCTCCCCAGCATGGGGTAACCTGGATTCAGCATATAATCCTCATCGCTAACGTTTTCCCAGATGAAGTGAAGATACGCGTTCCCGACCTGTCCAATGAGAATAACGTCCACGGTCTGATACGGTCCGAGTTCTGAGCCAGCCCGCTCACTGTACATCAACGTTTCCGGGTTGAATTCTGATCCAACTTGCCGACCGATGTATCTTCCTCTCACGCCAGCTTTGAGGTCAAGAAAATCACGGAAGAAGTTGTCTCGAAAATAGACCCCACCAGCCAGGTACCACCGCGGTAACAGCTTGACCTTCCCGCCGTCATCCTCCTGTACGAGATACGTGCTGCTCGCTTCGAGCGTGGCTTTCCAAATGCTAAAGGAAAACTTGCCGTCAATTGTCCGAATGATCCGCTCGCCCCCGTTGCGAATGTCGATGGAAGGGAAGACGTACTTCCCCGGAACGGACCGAATCAAGATTGGATCCTCGATTTTCCTCCGCGAGTATGTCGCTTCTACGTCCAGTGATTCTGCGAACTGCAGATCCAGGCCGGCCTGAAGGAGAGTATGATGTTCCGGCGCGAGGTCACCAATTCGAGTCACTGTGCTGTCTCTCCAGTACTGTTCCTGAAAAGTCGGTGACCTCTCCGACCTGGAAAACCCCCCGTGGACCGATGCCCACCCGGAGAGGCTGAGGTTCGCGTTGATTCCGTAAGCGCTAAGGCTGCGTTTAAGGTAGCGGTCGTAACGCGCGAAGGTCATTAAACGAAACCTCGGCCAGCGAAGCTGCAGGTTTCCAAAGGCTCCTCCTTGGGGTTCGTCCCTCCGTCCAACGTTTGGACTTCCCTCTACCTGCAGGCGGTCGAAATTGCCTCCGACTTGAATCTGGAACGGCAGTCCTGAAAGAGTCGGAACGGTCTGGCGAATCGAGACGCCGGTAAAAGACGAACGATGGTCTGACTTGATGAAAATGCCGTTTGAGATGGTCCGATTTTCCTCGTCACGGTATTCGCGGAAGAAAGACGTGTAGTAGAGGGAGATGACGGTTACGCTTGTCGAGTCCTCGAACAGCCTAAGGCCAGCCGTCGCGGTGAGGTCGTGGCGGTTGATTTTTTCAAAGGATTCGTCATTCTGGAGTTGAGCAAGAATTTCGTCAAACACATCCTCGGTCTTCGTGTTTATGAAGTCAACTCCCCCGTTCATGCCAAGCTTATGGTTGTTGTATTGGTCGGAAATCATCAGGTTGAACCGATTTGAGGGATTCCAGCGGACTTTGAATCGTATGTTCCAAGCCTCGTAGTGACTGTTTGGGTATCTTCCGTCAAGATT
>JBHHZW010000162.1:0-5590 GCA_046758305.1 Bacteroidota bacterium
TGGCGTGCTGCTGCTTTTGTGTTAGCTGCATCAATGTTTATTGGTGCAATTGCTTCTTGGGCTCCGATTCATAAATTAGCCCACATTTATCCCGGGGAGGTTTTTCGCGCATGAATGCCAACATTACAGTAACGGCCGTGAACATATCAAAGCGATACTCTCATGATTCCGCCGTTGGTGTCCTCGCTGTGGCGGATGTCAATCTGGAGGTACAGAGAGGAGAGATTCTTCTGGTAAGCGGTCCGAATGGCAGCGGTAAGACTACATTGTTATCGATGCTTGGGTGCCTGGTCCGACCGACATCGGGAAGCATTAGCGTCATCGGAAGAGAAGTAACGGCCCTTGGCCAACGTGAACTTACCGAGTTCCGACTTAAACACATCGGGTTTATATTTCAAACTTTTCGGCTCCTCCATTCCCTGAGCGTGCTCGAAAACATCGAGCTGATCCTAAACCTTACGGGGATTCGGCGACCTCGTGCAGGCGAACAAGCAGGCCTACTCCTGCATGAACTCGGAATTTCACACAGAGCGGATTTTCTCCCAAACGCATTGAGTGGTGGAGAAAAACAGCGTGTCGCAATCGCTCGTGCACTAGCGAACGACCCTGAACTCCTGCTCGCAGACGAGCCGACCGGAAGCCTCGATTCACATGCCGGACAAGCGACAATCGAACTGCTTTGCGAAGCTGCTCAACGGAGAAGCAAGACCGTGATCATTGTCAGCCACGATGTGCGTATTCAACACTACGCTCATCGTGTCCTGCGAATGGAGGATGGACGGATTGTTGAGGAGATCCGGAGATGAGATCTTTTCTCGAAACATTGAACTACTCGTCATCAAATGAAGACAGTGGATCGGAAATCAAGGCGCTCGAGATTAGCGAAGCTGACTCCGTTGTCTGCATAACGGGCAGCGGCGCGCGCACGCTCGATCTCCTCATCGAGAAACCAAAAACGATAGTCTCTGTCGATTTTAATCGTTGTCAAAACTTCCTGTTGGAACTCAAGATGGCAGGAATCAAACATCTACAGTACCAAGATTTTCTTGAATTCGTCGGAGTACTGCCTTCTTCAAGACGACGATCTATGTACAAGGATATTCGGCAGTCACTTTCTGCTCGTGGGAGGGACTTTTGGGACAGACATTCGACGATCATTGAGGAAGGTGTGATCTATCAAGGGAGGTGGGAGAAGTACTTTCGCCCACTTGCGCGGTTGGTTTCTCTCGTGCGGCCAGGATTGGTTGCGGAGTTGTTCGGCTGCGTGAATCTCAGCGCGCAGACCAGAGTATGGCGCGAGCAGTGCGATAGAGTGCCGTGGCGCGCGCTCCTTCGTTCCGTTTCGTTGAAAGCGTTCTGGAAGTACTTACTCGGCGATCCCGGATTCTATCAGCATGTCCCATGTAATTTTTCTGTTTACGAGTATCTCAACGAGAGACTCGCATCTGCGTTTGAGAATACCCTTGCTAGCGAAAGTTCGTTTGCCACGCTTCTCTTCCTGGGAAAGTACAATCCGAATGGAGCTTTGCCATCCCATCTGCAAAAGAAACACTACGGAACACTACAGAACTCGCTGTGCCGTGTCCAGATTGTCACATGCTCACTCGCTCAGTATCTTGAGCGATGCGCAAAGAAGCAGTTCGACAAGTATTCAGTGTCTGACGTTGCCTCGTACACGGACGCTGAAGAGTACGAAAGTATTTGGAAACGAATCATCGCTACAGCGTCTCCTGGAGCCCGGATCTGCGAGCGACAGTTTCTTGTGAAACGGGAGATACCAGCAGACGTTGAACCGTGTGTCAGACGCAACCATGAGCTCGAACTGGAACTGGCAAGAACAGATACGTCGATTTTCTACACCTTTGTTGTGGGTGAAGTAAAGGGGAAAGAGAATGTCTAACCTGCGGATACTCCCATATGCTGTAGAGGACAATGAAGCTGCTCTGTCGCTGGAAGAACAGTGCGTTCAGGGGAAATCACTCAGCTTAAAATTTTGCAGGCAGACCTTTCATGCTCGCTCAGAAGTTTATGACAATTGCAGAATCTTATGTGCAAAAGCTGGAGGGAAACTCGTGGGGATTGTTGCTGCAACTGTGAAAGTCGTCAGGCTACGCAATGAAATGATCCGAGCAGCGTACATTTACGACCTTCGCGTTCATCCGGATTACCGGAACTACGGACTAGCAAAACGTCTCGCCAGTGCCGTGCTGGCCGACATCGGACAGAGCGTGGATTGTATCTACACTCTGATAGCTGGACAAAATGAGCGCGCTATCGGATTGGCACGTCGCAGCTTCGGGGCAATGGTTGTTCTTCCGTTGATCTATGCTGTCTTGCCAGTCTACAAGAGACTGAGGAATGAAGAAGACCATCGATTCAGGAATGCATCCCGAGTCCATGAAATGTATCTCAAACGGAATCGATGCATAGAATTTGTACCGCAGTTTGATGAAAAGAAACTGCATGGGTACGTTGCGAGCGTCTCTCTTGGAAATCTAGAGGAAGGTGCATGTTCGATATGGACCAACGAGAACCTCCTCGCAGAGCAGGTCGTGACCGTCCCGGTTTACTTTCGCATCCTGAGAGTCATGAGCACGCCTTTGAGACCATTTCTCAAGATGCCTTCGATACCAATGTCAGATGAGATCGTCCGAAGTTGGTACCTCTTTCATTTTTATGCGACAAACCAGAGGAGTGCTCGCAATCTCATAGCAACTGTCAATAACTTCGCAGTCACTCACGACAAGAAGTTTCTTTACATTCTCTTGCAATCCCATGACCCTGCATTAGTCCTGATAAGAAGGTCGGGTTGCCCGGTATTCACTTTTCCGTATCTTCTTTTCGCGAAGGGACAGAAAATTCCTTGCCAATCAGATAAGGTCTACCTTGACATTAAGGACGTATAATACAGTTGCTAAGGAAAGTTTCTTGGCCGAGAAGGAGATGAGCTGTTAGAGCGGATTCTCTGTGCAGCGATTATCAAGTGTATGCACAAGTCCACAAATCTCTTGCCACGTTATGACAACTTGATCTGACAGCACATGTATATTGAAAGCGAAATTGGATTTTGTAGAAACACGAACCTTGCACCAAAGGACCCCACTCATGCAGCAGACTTTTGATATTATGGCGGCCATCTATGAGCAAGCAAAATTGTTCGAAGAATGTGTGGGCGAACCGGCACGAAGGATCACGGTCTCACCTCGTTCTTGTCGCAGGCTCCTGGAGCTCATGGCGAGCGATGAGAAAGGTGCCGCAGAGAAACTGCGGTTTGATCGAGGTCCAATCCTTCTAACCGAGTTTGGAGAGTTTATCATCTCCATCGATGAATTGGCATCAGACACTGATGTCGTCCTGGGCTGATGGTAAGCGAGGTACGTGCGAGGGATGCGTCTGTTCTCCCACACGCGAAAGAATTTCCGTGTGCCGTTTCGATGGTTCAGGTCGTTTCTAACTGCTCTCTTCATGATTTTCGCGAGAACCGAGATTATTTCTTGTTTTTCCCACTCTGATGATCGGTGAACCCCAAGATTTCCTGCCTTGTCCAAAAGAGCTTGCAAGTCTAGTATCATTTAATTATAGTGACACCCTACGCGATCTACTTCGGGATCATCATGAAGCTTTCCCTTCTGGTTCTACTCGGATTTTGCTTGATCCTGCTTTTCCCAGCTGGAGTCCAATCTCAAGAGGACACGCTTACTATACTTCATCTGAGTGACACTCACTCACATCTCGTCCCATTCGGCCCGAAAGATGAGGTGGGGAACGGAACAATCGGAGGAATTGCCAGGGCCGCTTCGGTGGTTCGATCCATCAAACAATCCACCTCCAATGTGCTGACGCTCCATGCAGGAGATTTCTTCCAGGGCGATATGATGTTTAACGTGTATCTCGGCGTTCCAGAACTGCAAATCCTCGCCGGACTCGGTTTCGATGCGATGGCAGTCGGCAATCATGAGTTCGATCTGTCGCCGTCTACTCTTCAGGAGGTGTTGGCAAGAGCCTTCGCCGACAGTGGATTCCCGCTCCTATCCGCGAACCTTGTCCTGGATGACTACCCCTCGCTCAACCGGTACATTTCACCTTTCATCGTCAAACAGGTTGGCGAATCCAGTGTGGGACTATTTGGCATGACCTCGCCAACCGCGAACTTATACTCTAGCCCTGCACCCGTGTTTGTCGATACGAACCTCGTGCAAATTGCCGCAGCGGCCGTCGATTCACTTCGCGCCCGAAACACCGATCTGATCATCATGCTCTCACATCTCGGTGTAAGCCTGGAACGACTTATCGCCTCCTCCATCCCGGGCATTGACATCGTGATCTCAGGTCATGACCATGTCGCGTTCGAACAGCCTGTTGCCATACGGAATCCAGCGGGAACAACTTGGCACGTGGCCGCGGGCGATTTCTACCGTTACCTTGGAAAGCTAACTGTAAAAATTGGAACGGATGGGTTGAGCATCATCGACTACCAGCTTATCCCGATTGATAGCATTGTGCCTGAGGAACCAATGACCGCGGCGTTCATCGATTCCCTTGTGGCTGGCATCGAGGCCAGGTTCGGCCCGTTCTATTCTGAGCCCATTGCCTACGCTGAGACGGACATCGGGGAAATTCCCAATCCTGTTGAAGAAAACAAAGATACGCCTCTTGGAAACCTCATAACAGACGCATATCGTCGGGTTACGAACACGCAGATCGCCTTGACTGTCGGAGGATTCATCTCTGAGAAGATACACCAGGGAGCAGTTACACAAGCGGACATTTTTCGGTCCGTGAGCTACGGATACGATCCCGAAACCACTTTTGGTTCCAAGTTAGTCACGTTCGAACTAACGGGGCCCGAGTTAATTAAAGGATTGGAGTTTGGAGTCTCCAGCATCGAAGAGGACGATGAGCTCCTCGTGCAGGCATCCGGAATGTCGTACGCGTATGATCGGACAAAGCCTTCATTTGGTGGGCGGATTGATCCAAGATCGATTCTCATCGGCGGACAGCCAGTCGATCCAGCTGCGACCTATACGGTCACCTCGACTGACGAAATCGCGGGATTGCTTGATCTCGTCGGCGTAACTCGAATGAACTTGCGCATTTTAGAGATGCATGAGTTCACAGCGGTCAAGAATTATGTAGTCCAGTTGGACACGGTGCGTTATGTCTCGGAAGGTCGGATAGTCGACCTCTCCGTTGCGACAGGTCGGGAAAAGGAAAGGGCTGTTCCGGAATCTTATGAGCCTCATTAGAATCATGTTAGACAGTTCAAAGCTCCAAATCAAGCGTGACTTACGGCGTTGCGAATTTCCAATTAATGTGCTATCTTGATGCGGCCCAAATCCATAAGCGGGAGTAATTCAGCGGTACCCGCCCGCCTGACAATTTGATGCGAGCTAGGCGGTCGGGCAGGGAATGCCAGCTTCTTCGAAAATGGCCCGCGAGGCTCGCAAAGGCGAGGCGAGCGGCTGCCATTTTCAGAATCCCGACGACCGGATATAATAAGGCATCAGAGTCGGGACCAAGCTGTGGTAATAATCTAGCGGGAGTAATTCAGCGGTAGAATGCCAGCTTCCCAAGCTGGACGTCGCGGGTT
>JBHHZW010000163.1:0-5576 GCA_046758305.1 Bacteroidota bacterium
CTACAAGCAGATGTTGTCATTCGGGGCTCTGTATGGTGGAGGAATGAGCGCGGGATGTCCTGTTCCGGTCTACTGGGGTTTGTTATTCTGGGCTGCTCTAGTCGGCAATGCAGGTTTCGGGGCGCTGCTCCTCGGTTTCCACGGGTTGGGTTATGCGGCGCCTTTGATACCCATAGGGATAATGGCCCATATGGGTTTGGGCAAGTGGGTACTCAGAGCTATTTCAAAACGGGGCCCGATGGTTGAGTCTTTGATGACTGGAGGTCTCATCACTTTCGGCGTCTTCCTGATTTCACTATTCGCGATAATGATGCCGCTAGCCATGTTCGGAGTCATAAAATTGTGATAAAATTTTTTTAGATTATCTCGGTTGGTCGAACGTGCGCGTCTTCAGGCATCTAACTTAAGCTCATAACCGCTTCTGCGCACTCGAATGCTAGATCTGCATTTTCCTACTAAAAATTAGCCATATTCTTCCATGGACTCTGGAGCCAATGAAGACTCAATGGCTGCTTGTCTAGTGCAGCAAATTGAAATCGTACAGGTACTGAACAGCAACAGTAAAGTTGATCTGTTTAGGTTGGGCTATGGGTACTCCACCCTGCGAGGGAAAGTCCGAGAAGACCACGGTCTCAGCGGTCCACGTTCCAATCCTAGCATCCAGTGGTAGTGCAACCATTGGGCTAAAAGTGAATTCTTGCCCCGCTCTCAAGCTCAATCTAACGAAAGTTGGAGGCAACACTGTCACATCGGGGTCTAGGACCTGTATCGACACGAGCGAGTCTTTGTTGCTTGTGACAGTATTTTGGACAGTGGTGGAGATTAGAATCTTTTCTCCTTGTGCGAAGATTGATCTATGATTGCCATTCGCCTCTAGAGTTTCAACATTCGAGATTGCTATTGGCAACTTCGTGGGTGTCGTGACGCTGAAGGTTTCCAAGGAGGTGGTCTCACCTGTTGCGGCGAAGGTGGTATGTGTGTCGTCTATCATATCTCTGGGTAATCTGAAGGTCGTAGTAGTGAAATCTGCAGAGCTTACTGGTAACGCAAGAGAAAGCGACGCGGCAAGAACTGCAATGATGAAAAATCCCGGCATGAGAGGCCTCGTGTGGTTTGACTTGAAATCCATTTCAGGGATTCACCAGGCTTGACTGAACGCAACTGGGGGAATAAGAGCAATGTATCGAATTCTCACATTCACTCTAAGAATGTCAACCACCAGTTCTTCGACTGCACGTCGTTGCGCTTCCGCTTTTTGCTGACAATCCTTAACTTCTTTTTGCACCTGGTCTAATGTTTGCCTCTGGAATGCAACTTCATTTTTTTTCTGGGTGATCCTCTCCTTGAGACGCTCCATGCGTAGGGTGATTCCCATTTGACCGAGACGGTCTCCAATGTTACGAATTTCAGCTTCTAGAATGTTATAGCGCTGGTACATTCTCGGAAGCTGCGTTTCAAGTTCAACGAGTCTTTCCAAGGTCTTCTGTTTTCTCATATCTTTAAGCTCAAGATCTTCCGCCAAAATACTGTCCCTGATCTGTTGCACAGTGCTAACGAGGATACGTGCGTCTCGGTCCATGGGCACTGCTTCTAGGGTGGCGGAGGCATACGCATTGAGGATTTTGCGGTTGTCAACAGTCTTCTGTCCCTCATCTACCAGACGAGTGTACTTCCTAATCGACTTCTCTACAGGTGAAATCAACCGAGTAATGTCGGCGGCCGAAGCTGCGAACTTTCCCTCGTAAGCTTGCTTTTCCTCAGAGAGCTTGATGAAAATAGACCACTCGCTGTCTAGCTGAAGACTCGCGAAGTCGGCCTCCAATCCTTTCAGCTGAGCTTCGGATGATTCTATGCTCGTCGTCGCTTGTTTGATTGCTTCGATCATGTGAACTTCACATAGGCGAGCCTGCTGCAGATCCGTAGCTCGGTCCTTCAATTGCGCTATGGAGTTAACAACCTCTCGATACTCCTGGAGAAGCGTTTCTAGCGCTAACATGTGATGGTCGCAGCTCTTCAAGGTCTTGATTATCTGACCGGCCAGCTTCTTGTGGACCACTCTCATGTAGGTATAGTTCTCAGAGCACTTTTGGCTCGTAGCGTTTAGGTCGTGTACAGCAGCCGAGTGGTACCTCCTCAGCTGTTCATAGTTCAATTCGCTTGGAGGGCTCAGTGTGATGCTGAGCCTGAGCAACGGCTTTGTCAGTCCTGCCACACGCTGGACGGACCTTTGGATTCTGGGGTCCGTTATGCCGTCGGGGTTTGAGGCGGCAAAGTCTCGCGTAGTTTCCTGCACGTGCACGCTGTCCTTGCCAAGGTCATTAAGGAAATCGGTCGCTCTTTGCTCGAAGGGTTGCGTCAATCTTCTTGTTTCCGTTTCGATCCAAGAATACAAATCTGTCTCCCATATCTCAGTCTCAGCAGTCTGCTGATCTTCTTTTCTTCGGAGTCTCTTGAACCAGCTAAACTTTCTTCCCCACAGGGATAACTTTCTTGGACGATTCGTTGTATTCATTTCATGGTAGCTGGATTAAGTCCCTTACCCAACTTGTGAAGCCCTAACTGAGATAACTGCTTGAGGCCACTCCTTAACCCTAATGGGAAACAACTATTATTTTTCTTACGTATACAATCGAAACGCTTGTGTACGGATGTAGTTCAAACACTGAACAATCGTTCTGGATATGCGATATCTTTTTCTACTTCAGATAAATCGTAAAGAATGATTCGGCATAATTTGTCTATGCAAACTTTAGTGCCCAAGTAAGCCCTAGCTGTGCAGGAATAGGCGTGTCTGCGCCAAACTCGTGAAATCGTCGCTGCAGTTTTATCCATTCTCAGGGCAGTTAAGCGGAAGCAGACTCCGAGAATCGGTGCAAAGATTGGCCCTCGAAATATTGTACAAGTTCGTGCTGTCGATTGCACTCATTCTCATAGCAGCAAGAATCGGCGGTGAACTCTTTCAACGCTTCCTCAGGCAACCACCAGTCGTCGGGGAACTAATTGCCGGAATAGTCATCTCACCTTTTGCAGTCGGCGGGGTAGTTTTCGCCGGCGATCCAATCATTCTGAATTTTGCCACAATACCAGTAGCCTTCGGCGTGTCGAATTTCAGTGTCATGGAAATCATCTCACTTACAGCGGTAGTCGTGCTGCTCTTTCAGGCAGGAGCAGAGACCAACGTTAGGCGGTTCGTCAAGCTGGGGCTTGGCGGGGCTTCCGTGGCAATTGGCGGGGTTGTAGTTCCGTTCGTTCTAGGGTTTGTAATCACGTCTGCAGCCGGATTCCCCCCATCTGGGGCCCTCTTCATGGGGGCTGTCCTCACGGCCACGAGCATCGGAATAACCGTCCGTATCCTAATGGACTTGAAAAGATTGCATTCTCGAGAGGGCACCACTATTCTAGTGGCGGCTGTACTAGACGATATTATTGGTATCGTAATCTTGGTGCTCGTCGTAGCAGTGGCGGCAACCGGTACGTTTGATATCTTTCGCCTTTTGTTAATCGGGACGATAGGCTTCGTTGCATGGTTTGGGATTCTAATGGTTGGAGTCCGCTTGGGAAAGTATGTGTCCCGTCTTCTGTTAGAGCCTTTCAAGCGGTCCGGTACAATGCCGGTTTTCGCACTCATAATTGGCTTTCTCATTGCCTACTTACTCACCCTGGCAGGTCTGCACCCAGTCATCGGTGCGTACGCCGCAGGTTTGATGTTTGCCAATACCGTTGAAAAGGAAGAAATCGTAAAGGGCGTCAGACCCATAACTCTGTTTTTGGCGCCTTTTTTCTTTACGCTATTAGGAATGCAAGTGGACGCAACCGCTATCGCACCTGTGGCAATATTTAGCTCGGCACTAATTGGCGCAGCGATAGTTGGTAAAATAGCTGGAGTATACATTCCTGCGCGAGTTGTGTCGAAGCTTGACCACAACAGATCGATGATAGTGGGAACTGGCATGGTTCCTCGGGGTGAGATAGGGCTGATCATAGCAGGAGTGGGATTGACTGCAGGGGCTATATCTCGGGATCTTTTCGGGACTGCAGTGGCAGTGAGCATCGCGACAACTTTGGTCGCGCCCTCTCTGATGGGAATTTTCCTAAAACGCCAAAAGCTTCAAAGCCATCCTGAATCTCCATCGAGCTGACGTTCACAGATCGTGGGAGTGGGCAAAACTATCTGCGTTTACTCAAATCATGACGACCGGTAGTAGGCGATATTCACTCAGGAATAATAACTTTGAAAGATATCATGAATATACATTTTCGCCACATCTGCCGAAACAGGCAGAAGCCCCCAACCTCGTTCTAAGCCCACATACGACTGTGTAAGAAGTTTCATTTCACTTCCAATAGAATTTGAGCCAGCTCTAAATCACATTAGCACACTTGCGTTTCGGTTTCTTTATAGCTCAGAATTGTAATTTTCAGACAGGACTAAGATTCCACGTGTGATTGAAGCAGTTAACTAAGTTCAGCATCCACAGAGGCTTATTTAGAAAAGGCTGAATGTCGTGGAGCAATCTCCTATGCTTTCACAAAAACAGTCTGACTCTAATCTTTCTAGGAGAGAATTCCTCAAAACTGGCATAGCTTCAATTGTAGTAGGCCTAACGGCCGCTGTGGGCGGATTTCTGAGCTTCCAGTCCGGTCAGTAAACGCTCCCTCCGCAAGCTGCAAGTCCAGCACCGCTAAAGACGCCGGCATCAACTCCGACTCCCGCGGTAAGATCCTTCACTTTTACGGTACAAGACAAGACAAGTCCATGGTCATTCATTTCCGACGGTCAGGATAACCCCACAATCAGCGTGAACGTGGGAGACACCGTACAAATCACATTCATGAACGACGGAAAAATCATACACACGTGGACGCTAGATGCAGACTCGCCGTCTCCTTACGACGTGTCCACGGAGCTGCTTGACGGCGGAAAATCAGATACGACCACGTTTATTGCTGATAAGCCAGGAACCTTTACCTATTACTGCAAAGTTTCTGGACATCGAGACCTAGGCTTGAAGGGACAGCTCGTTATAGTAGCCCCCATACAAAAAGGACCTACGGCTGAGAGACGCCGAAGTTGAAACCTACTGATGAGACTAGATTTCAGGTTGTCAAGTCAATGCTAGTTGAAACTCCTAAAATCCGAAGACAAGTGATTCAATGGCTATGGGAAAACTACGGAACAGATCTAGAAAAGTTGATGAAACCTGAAGGTTAATGTGAGCTGTCATGAGACCGTACACCCACTTGCGTTGGATCCTGCGCCATTCTCCTCTTTGTGTAGTAATGCCCGATTCCCTTTAATTTTCACCTCAATAATTATTAAGACGACAAGATCCTCGAACAACAAATACGTTGTTTGTAATGTATGACCGTACTGTTGGACTCCTTGGCATAGCTTTAGCACTTCTTGGTGTGACGTTCTGGGGAGTTGCGATAGTGTTGGGAGGAAATACTGCAGCCTCGGAACCAGAATTAGTCGCGGGCTTCATCCTATTTGGTGTCGGACTTTTCGTGTTTTCCAGGGCTGGCAACTAATTTTTGAAAATTCTATGGAAGGTCTCCGGCTCTGACACATTCTC
>JBHHZW010000164.1:0-5513 GCA_046758305.1 Bacteroidota bacterium
CTCCAAGGTTCAGGGGGATTCATGCTTGAAGCGGCTCCACCGCATGTAAGGGAGGCACTCGGTGCTGCTCGGGTTACTCCTCGAGAACTTGTGATTCCTATGTTCGCGAAAGGTCGATTATTCGGACTCTTGTTCTTCTCGCTTCCAGATGCCGCGCAAGATTTCGACAACAAACAAAGGAAATTCGCTACTACACTGGCGAATCAGGCGGCTTTGGCGCTGGAGAATTCTCTGCTCTACGATGAGCTCCGCGAGCAAGAACGGCTGAAGCGCGAACTAGAGATTGCGCGCGAGGTACAGCGTAAGCTGCTGCCTAGGGAAATGCCAGAGCTCCCGGGTTTTCTGTTTGAAGCTGTGTGTCACCCTGCCCAGGAGGTCGGTGGCGACTACTTTGATTTCTTTTGGCTCGATGAAGAACGCATTGGGATAGTAATTGCAGATGTCAGTGGGAAAGGAACCTCCGCGTCATTCTACATGGCTGAAATCAAAGGGATGATGTTGACGCTCACGACAAGATACTCATCGCCAAAGGAACTGCAGATAGAGGTCAACCGACGACTGTATGCGAGTCTTGATCGTAGGGTCTTCGCAACGATGATGTATGGAGTGGTTGATGTGCGTTCCAAGGAATTTACTTACGCCCGGGCCGGACACAGTCCCTTATTGCACATACCTGCGGATGGTCGCTGCGAGATGACAATCCCATCGGGCATTGGACTCGGGCTTGAGTCGGGGGAACTGTTTGAACAGTCCTTGGAAGAATCGGTGATTTCTTTGAACAGAGGTGATACCCTGGTCCTTTTCACCGACGGGATCACCGATGCAATGAACGCCGGAGGAGAGATTTTCGGCGTGGAACGCCTTTTGGAGGCTGCATGTTCTGACGATACCGATGATCCTGTGAGGCTGCGCGAACGCATTTTCGAGGCTGTGGAGGGTTTTGTGAAAGGCGCCCGCCAGCACGACGACTTAGCATTGGTGATCGTACATTGTCGGACCTAAGAGGGGCCCTGAAACGCTGCGCGATATGATCCTCTTGCCTTGCTGCCATTGATGGAGCGGCATTTGCAGCTGAAACTTGCCCGCTTAAATTCCGTAAAACTAAGTCAATTTGGCTCCTTGCTCCCTGGTGCTGCAACAACTGAGAGGTGGAAAGCTATGAATCATTTGCGCAACTCTACGATATGGCTTGTGGTCGCGATGCTATTTGTCGGCTGCGGTAAGGATGACACGCGAAAGATCAAACTGGCCAGCGAAGAGTCGGGGGAGAGAATCGGTGTCCAGACGGGTGCCAGTGTGCTCCAGGTGTCGCTGGAGGACCAACGATCAATAGCTATATTCAACTTCCACAATGCGACCGGTGATGCTAAACTCGATTGGCTTCGTCGGGGGCTTACTGACATGCTTGTCGCTGAACTCGCGCAATCGCCGTTCATAAACGTTGTCCCAGTGAAGCGGCTGGCTCAAATCGCGGAGCGGCTTGGAAAAAGTGTCAGTCATCTTGCTGACCAGGGTGTTGCTCGACTGGTGGCTCGCGAAGCGCACGTCGAGGCGATGCTCACTGGTCGGCTTTCTCGTGATGCTGAAGGCCTTCGCATCGACGCGGAACTCCGCGAGGTGAGTACTGGTAAGATTTTGCGAAGGGAAACAGTGCGCGGCCCAAGTTTGGAGCGCATTTTCGTCATGGTGAATGAGCTTTCCGAACAAGTGCGGGGTAACCTTCGAGGCGATTTGGAGGCATCGAGGGTGACCGGTGTAGATTTGCGCGATATGACTCAGTCCGTCGAAGCGTTTCGCTGTTACTCGGAAGCGTTAGATAACCTTGACAAGTTCCTGTACGCGCAAGCAGATGACTGGTTACGTCAGGCGATCGAGCTTGACAGCACATTTGCCGCAGCCTATCTACGATTAGCCGGTCTTAAGTACAGGATCGGGGACAAGGACGCTGCTGTTCGAGCGGTCAGTCAGGCGCGCCGCTACTTCGAAAAACTCTCGGAGCCTGACCGAATCACGCTGCGCATCTTAGAGGCGAGAGATCTCGAAGGAATGGCTAATATTAGCGAGTTGATTCCATCCATGCAGGAGCTGCTGCGATTTTCCCCGTATGACATCGATACGCGTATGCAACTGGCAATCCTGCTCTTTGGTTGGCAAGACTTTGACCGAGCCGTGGATGAATACAAAACAGTTCTGGAACTGGATCCCGAAAGAAAAATAGCCTACAACCAGCTTGGCTATGCCTACGCATATCGGGGCGATTTTGCGACGGCGATGAAATATCTCGAAAAGTACCAAGAGCTTGCTCCCGATGAGCACAATCCATACGACAGCATGGGAGAAGTTCTGATGTGGGCAGGCAGACTGGAGGAAGCAGCCAAATCCTTCGAGACTGCGCTGGCCAAGTTGCCGAGTTTCTATCAGTCGGCTTGGAATCTGACGGAAGTGTATAGTGAACTTGGCGATTTCGAACGGGCTCTTAAATATTCCGACAAAGCGATCGTCGCGGCTCCAAGCGCACGAATCCAGGCGATTTCATATGGCCAGCGGGCGTACTTGTACTGGCGGTTCGGAAAAATCAAAGAAGCGGTGAATGCTTCGGATATCGCATTGGAAAGCGATCCAAGTATGTTCTACCTGGGTCTTAAGGCTGGTGAAATGTATAAGGCAATAGGTGACGCGGCTGCCGCCCGTAAGGTCTACAAGTCACTCTTTGACCAGTACAAAGCCGCATTAGCAGAGCGTAAATATGATTACACGATATACGACGAAGATGCTCTGGGATTCCTCTTGGAGGCGGATCTTCCACAGGTCGAAGTGATCCGAACGCTGGAGGGAGTTCTGGAAACTGACGTGCAAGGCTTCGAAAGAGAAACTTATCTCGCTTGTCTGAACACCCTTTATCTCCGTGCCGGGGAATACGAAAAGGCGGGGCGGTCCTCTTTTAACCTCAAGAAGTTCTATGAACTCCTAGCAAGATTGCCTTCGGCCGGTCGGGGATCGGGCTGGAAGTATATGGTTGAAGGAATCCGTCTCGACCCGAGACAGGATGTACCCGATTATACTGAGCCCACTCAGCTACTCGAAGTAGCCCAATCGGCGGGGAGGAAAGACCTCGAAATTATCGGTCACTTTGCCCAAGCCCAGATCCACGCAAAATACGATCGGAAACAAGAGCTTGCGGCTGCATATCGCGAGCTGGGCGCACCGCTCGAACACGATTGGTTGATCGTCGGCCCGTTTCAGAACCGATCCGGATTCCATCGCGAATATCCACCAGAAAATTCTATCGACATTTCAGCAACCTACGAGAGCGCTGGCCAAGAAATTCACTGGCAGCCAGCGGTTGACGGTGCTTATGATGGCTACGTTGACCTGCGTGAGGTGCTCAAGCGCTCTACGTGGGCGGTCGGCTACGGAGTGGTGTATGTCAACTCCCCGGAGAAGCGGGTCGTGCAGCTCCGTGTAGGGACGGATGAGGCGGCCAAGTTGTGGCTCAATAATGAACTCCTGTGGCAAAACTATCGCAAACAGGGTGCGCGGCTAGACGAGCACATGGTTACTGTGGCACTGCGTGCCGGAGATAACAAACTGCTCATCAAAGTGACCAACACCGACCTCGATTGGGGCTTCTATCTGCGAGTAACGGATGAGAATGGAGAAGGATATCCAGACCTCAAGTTTCACCCGCCGACTGGCACAGAGGATGAATTGGTCAGCCGTTAACTGTGATCGATGTGATGCCCTTAAGCTCGGTCGACGAGTCCAACGAATCGACATCTAGCTGACACGTACGGCCACCCTTCTGCGAGATCTCGTCCTGACTTCGTTTGGATGACTGTACATCTCCCACTCGCCCGTTCTTCCGAAATAACGGCACCTGCTACCTTGAAGTCAATGCCTATTGCGGCAGAGACGTGCGCGTTGGCTGCATTGTGATGAGGCATCTCTGTTGGCACCGATTTTGCACGTTGTGAAACAATTCAGAGTTCGCTTTGACCTCGGCGCCCGCCTCCACGGTGATTTACCGAACGAGGCTTTTCCGCTGGTTGAGCATCCGCAGCAAGCTCTTATTGGCCTTTGTGGACCTTTCACTTCTCCTGCCGGCTGGTGGTCCGAACGTACGCAGTAATCACGAAGGTCCGAATAGTGGAGGACACCGCCCACACATCTCGTAGTTCTAAATCACATGGGAGACATGCCATGAAAGCTCGCATACTACACGCCCTTACTCTCATCGCGTTGGTCGCACCCGTCGCTTCGGGGCAGACGATCACCCTCAACGACTTTCTGACGCTCGTACGCACGAAACATCCCTTCTTTGAGAAAGAGCGGATGGCAGCGGACATCGAACGAAGGCAGCAGGACAGGTTTCTCGGTGAACAGGACTGGATCATCCGTTCTTCCCTTTTCAGTGCTTATCAAGAACCGATCAGCACAGCCGCGTTTTTTCCGGAGAGAATCAATAGCGTAGGTGTCGGCTCAGGCTTAAACAGAGCTTTTTGGAACACCGGTGGTCGGCTTACCCTCTCATGGTCCACTGATTTTACGGATCAGGATATACCAGACATCGTCATTCCAGGCCTAGTGAGCCTCCCTGCAGGCCCATCCCAATTGTACCAGAACGGAGTTTTTGTGACGTACTCCCAGCCCCTGCTGCAGAATTTCGGAGGAACGCTGGATCGACTCGACTATGAATTAAGTGACTATACCATCGACTTCACCGAATTACAAGCACTGGAAAACCAGGAAGAGTTCCTTCTGGATCTCGCGACAAGGTTCTTGGATTGGGTGCTCCTTTCCGAGCAAAGCCAGATCGTCAATGATCGTTTGGAGCTCGCAGAAGAACAACTCGAGCAAACGAAAAGAAAGCGAGCCGCAAACCTGGTGGATAAGGTGGACGTGCTGCGATCTGAGGATGCGGTCCGAGTCGGAAAACAGAATGTCGTGCTCATTGAATCTCAGTGGAGGGCGAAACAGGCAGAGCTAGCGGTTCTGGCCCAGTCCCAAGAACTCTACAACCGGGGCCCGGAGTTTGATCTTTACAGCTTGGTGACCCTGCCCGGTCTCGATGAGGCTGTCCCACGGTTGCGAGAACAATCGAGGGTCCTTCAGGCTCTTCACATCCGGAGTGAGCAATTTTCCCATTTGCGCGAGGGCTTTGTGGATGCAAGGCGCGCCCAACTCTTCTTGAACATACGAGGAGGCCTCCAGGAAGGCGATCGAGCGTTCGGAACCTCGTTAGGTCTCAACAAGCCGGATATTTCTCTCGCCCTCGACTTCCGCTACCCTCTGGGGAATAGAACAGCACAGGCGAATATTGAGAAGACCGATCTGCAACTTCGACAGTTAGAGGAGGAAACGAACAGCGTGGCGCTGGATCTGGAATCTGCCGTGAGGAACCTCCTGATTCAGATCCGAGAACTGGAGAAGGTCCTCACACTCAACCAGGAGCAGATAGAGTCTGCCAGGGAGAAAACCCGGGAAGAGCTCAGACTCTATAATCAGGGTCGCGG
>JBHHZW010000165.1:0-5501 GCA_046758305.1 Bacteroidota bacterium
ACCTCAACCTGGTACTGCTTGACGAACCCGCCAATGGCGGCCACCTCAGCCACGCCCGGAACAGATGTCAATTCATATCGCAGATACCAATCCTGAATCGAGCGAAGCTCTGCCAAGTTATGACGGTCACTCTTCAGCACGTATTCGTAGACCCAGCCAACACCCGTAGCATCCGGCCCGAGGGACGGTGTAACGCCGGGCGGTAGCTGTTTCGATACATAGTTTAGGTACTCCAACACCCGGCTACGGGCCCAATAGAGATCAGTCCCGTCTTCAAAGATGATGTACACAAAACTGAACCCAAAAAAGCTGTATCCACGCACCACTTTGGCATATGGCACTGCCAGCATGGACGTCGTCAGAGGATACGTGACCTGGTCCTCTACCACCTGGGGTGCCTGACCCGGATATTCAGTAAAAATGATGACCTGCACATCGGAGAGATCTGGAATGGCATCCACTGGTATATTGATCATGGCGAGCGTGCCGGCCACGATCAAAAAGGCAATAGCCAAGGTAACGAGAAAACGGTTATTGACCGACCATTCAATGATTTTTTGCAACATGGCTCACACTCTCTTACGTCCGATTCTCAATGTCGACAAGTTTTCTCAACGAGAGAGTTCACACTGAACGGAGAAATGAGATTCCTCCTTCTCGCTGAGAAGCATGTTAATTACTAGGATGCTCCTGCTGCATACTCTGATCACCAGTCCGCTCCATCTCTTGCATTGGTTTCTTCCCAGTCCGGCCCTCTAGCATCTTCTGGATCGCCTCCTTCAACCGGCTCTCGGAATCGAGCAAGAATTGAGCAGAGGTCACAACTTCTTCTCCTGGTTGCAACCCTGCCAAGACCTGGACATATCCATCTTGACCCTCAACTCCCAGGATGACATCGCGCGGTTCAAATTTTCCGCCACCTCTCGCAACGAATGCGACATTGCGTTTCCCGCTTCGAATGATCGCCTCCCCGGGCACCGCAGCGACGGCGCTTCCAAGCCGCGACTCAATACGTACGTTTGCGTACATCTCAGGCTTCAGGTCCAAACCAGGATTCGGAAACACGAGCCGAACCTTGACATCGCGAGTCTTCTGGTCAAGATAAGGGTAAATGTAGTCCACCCTTCCTTGAAACAGCTTTCCCGGAATGTAGGGCAGTTCCATTTCCACCGTTTGTCCCACCTTGACCCACGGCACTTCGTATTCGTATATCTGCGCGTAGACCCAGATGGTTGACAGGTCAGCAATGCGATATAAGTCCATCCCCGGCTTTACATGCATGCCTTGCTCGGCCATTCTTGAGAGGACGATTCCTTCCACTGGAGAGAACAGGGTCATCGTCTTGCTGATGATGCCTTTTTCCTCCAAGTCTTTAATCTGCCTTTCCGTGATGTCCCAGTATAGAAGCCGGCGGCGGGTGGATTCGAGCAACGACCGCGCACTCGAGGAAACTTCTCCAAAGGGACTCTCACCGAGCTTCTTCGCGTTTCTCACCGCCAACAGGTATTCCTCCTGAGTCGTCACCAACTCTGGGGAGTAAATTTCCAACATAGGCTGGCCTTTCCGTACTTCTTGGCCCGTCTCGTCGACATACAACTTTTCAATCCATCCGGAAAACTTAGTATTCACCCGATATAGCTTCTCCTCATCGTAATCCAGATGACCTACTGCGCGGATGACCCTGTAAAGGTCCATCTTCTCCACAGGCGCCGTCTGCACCCCGATGTTCTGGACGGTCACCGGATCGATGACGACCGTCGGACCGCCGGAGACTTCCGCGTCTCCCTCGTACACCGGAATCAAATCCATTCCCATGGGTGACTTGCCGGGCTTGTCTGAAATGTACGTGGGATCCATAGGGGCACGCCAATAAAGAATCTTCTTTTTGCCCTTCCTGTCGTCTGGTTGGGCTTCACTCGCCATCGTTATGGGTTCTTCGGGCGGTTGAGGTGCAACTGTACCTTCAGCAGTCTGTTCGACTTCTTCACCGCCGCCGCATCCAGTTACCAACGCACCTGTGCTGACCAGTGCAAGCAGAAGTAGCATTCGGACCACTTTTCCGTTGACACAATTGCCGATCTTGTTGAGACTCATCACACTAAACTCCTTCGACTTGAAAAACATTATGGTCCTACATATTAGTTACAGATGTTTCTCCATGGAGGCCAACCTGTATCCATCAGTCATAACTTCTACCTCGGCAACTCGCCGCCCACCGCTCGTTCGAGGGCAGCAACCTGCTTCCGGTAATTTGACTGCTCTTTGACGTAACCCAAATTGAACTGTAGCAGCATTCGCTCTGCATCAAGCAGGCTGAGAAAATCTAATCTGCCGGTCCGATAGGCGGAGATGGCCGACTCCAGACTACTCTCTGCTTGTATCAACAGACCCTTTTCATACAAATCCAAGGTCTTTACGGTGGTATGTGACTGAAAATACAAGTCTGTAATCTCAGACCGCACATTGTTTTCTAGATTCTGGTAGGCCAGTTTGTTCGCCGAAATCATCTCCTCTGCCTCATTGACGGCCGCCCTTCGCCGGCCAAACCAGATTGGCAAGTTCAGACCCACCATCACCGAATAGGCATCTTTACCCGCGTCCTGAAACATGCTGGCTACCGTCGGAATCGTAATGTAGGCGCCTCGAAGGTTGAAGTCGGGGAGGTACTCCTTATTCGCTAGTCGCTTCATCAATTCGCTCTTCCGGATCATTGCCTCTGTCAATCTTAGCTCTTCGCGCTCCCCAAGGGCTTTCTGCAGCAAGACGGATTCGGAAATATCCAGGCGGGTTGTATCAATGGTGGCCGCCACACCCAGCGGGGCGTCGGCCGGACGGTCAAGCAGAGAATTGATGCGCGCCACGACCCCTTTGCGCACCCGCTCGAACGTCAGTCGCCGTTCGAGAACGCTCGAAATCTCCACCTGGGACTTCAGCACGCTGGCTTGGATCCCTTCCCCAGTGGCATATCGCTGTTCCGCAACCCGATTGAAATCCTCGAGTAGCACCAGATAATCGTTCAAAATGCGGAGCGATTGGTCAATCCAGTAGAGGTGGTAGTAAGCGGTTTTCAAGTTGTAAACGACATCCCGCACGGTGGCCTGATGTCGCTCGCTTTCAGCGAAGGCTTCTTCCTCGGCCATTTTACCTTTGAGACCAAGCTTTCCCGGGAAGGGAATCCGCTGTGACAGCATGAGAACATTCTCTTGCGGTCCAACCCGGGTCTCCACGCTCTCAGCCCAGCGAGTATAGCTCAGCATCGGATCCGGCAGAGAGGAGACCTGTGCCGGGCGCTCCTCTGACGCCTGCCAACGGCTCCTCGCGGCCTTGATTTCCGGATTGTTCTGCAAAGCCTCTTGGATTAACTCTGGCAGGGAGATCACCCATAATGTAACCTCGCTATCCACTTGCCCGTACAGCGGGCCTGACGCCCAGACCCCCATAATTGCTATGATTGCAATCCTTGTGAAATGTCCCATAGCTTCGCTGACGCTCATATTTTTTGTTCGTAATTTTTTCTTAGTGAAATCGAAAGACCCCGGTTTTTCAAAGCCATCTCTCTTCAGGGAGAAATCGTCTTGCTTACGAGAGAGAACGAGGCAAACCGGCTGAGGCCTGTCCACACAGACGTTGAGCCGAACCTCTAGTAAGAAGGTCGACAGATTAGATGAGAAGAGAGGAGTTCAGAAGAAACGCTTTGGAATGAACAACCGGGGGCTCGTTCTGGAGCAAAATCGATAGGCGCGACAGGATCCTGATGAGGTTTTCGCCCCAGATATGGTCAACCGAAATGTCTTCCGCAACGCGCACGGAGGAGTTCGAGCTTCTCCGTGGCTCGACAACCTGGACATCGACGCGGCCACCCCGGACCTGCTTTGTGTGGCACCGAATGTTTGCGGAAAGGAATTCGGTGTCTTCTGCACTCTGGTCAAAGCACGCGCTGCAATAGGCGGCCGCCATCCTACTCCCGGTTCCCATTGATGATTCTGGCGGGCAGCAGACCTCGACCACGGATGTAAATCCGGCGCTCGTCACAACGAACACGGCGAGGACAAGCTTAGTGAAGCCTTTATGGAAGCGCATAGGATACATAAACTTGGCTTAGAAGTGACAAGAAGTGTGCCACATCTGCTTTGTCCCCTCAACGCTCCGAAATCGCTTAGAAATGGAAAAACTCGGCATTTAAATTCTCGTTCCAGAGAATTCAAAAGCTGGTGGTTAAATATCTTCACCGGACGTAAAGAAACCTGACTGACACGTCGCAAGACAGAGGGCAGAAGTGAGCCGTAGGTGCTTGCAATGCCTAGTCCGGCTTAAGGTCGTAGCGTTCAATTTTCTTGTACAGAGTTGGCTTGGAGATGCCGAGGATCTCCAGTGCCTTCGCCTTGTCCCATCCCACCGAGTCGAGCACCCGCTTGATTTGCCGCCTCTCCATTTCAGCAAGGCTCATCTGAGAAGCGTCTTCCTCGGGAGGGGTATGGAGGGACGCCCGCTGCAACAGAATGTTTTCCTTGAGAAGGACGTCCCCGGGACTGAGCACAATCGCCTGCGTCAGCACGTTTTTAAGCTCCCGGACACTCCCCGGCCAAGAATGGCTCACGAGAAGTTCCATGACCTCGCTTGGCATTTTCATCACGCTCCGGTGGAGCTCGGTGTTAATCTCTCGGAGGAAATGTTCAACCAGAAGAGGGATGTCCTCCTTCCGCTTGCGTAGTGGAGGAACATCGATCGTGACAACGTTCAGCCTGTAGTACAGGTCGTCCCGAAATTTCCCTTCCTGTACCAGCTTCGTCAAGTTGCGATTCGTGGCAGCAATGACACGGGCGTTCATCGGGATCGTCTTCTCGCCGCCGACGCGCTCAAATTCTCGCTCCTGCAACACTCGCAGGATCTTGACCTGAAGGTGCGGCGACATCTCACCGATCTCATCGAGGAAAACGGTCCCTTCACCGGCAAGTTCAAATTTGCCTCTCTTGTCACCGGTTGCACCAGTAAAGGCACCCTTCACGTGCCCGAACAACTCGCTCTCCAGTAATGTTTCAGACAACGCGGTGCAATTGACTGCAATAAATGGCTCATTCCTCTCCCTGCTATTATAATGAATCGCGCGGGCGATCAGTTCCTTGCCCGTCCCACTTTCTCCCTGAATCAAAACGGTCACTTTGGAGCTAGAAACCGAACCGATCTTCTTATAGATTTCCCGCATCGCTGGAGTTCGGCCGATCAACACGTTATCCAGCTGATACTGTCCGGAAGACTCTGAAATCAAAGCGTCCAGACGTTCGCTCATCCTCTGCGCGTCCAACGCACGGCGAACAGTGACCAGCAACCGCTCGATCTCGAGTGGCTTTTCGATGTAATCGTACGCACCAAGCTGGATTGCCTTGATGGTGGACTGCATGTCGTCATGCGCCGTGATGATAATGACAGCGCTGTTTTTCTCAATCGCCTTTATTTTTTCCAGCGCCGTCAGACCATCCATTCCCGGCATCCGGATATCGGAA
>JBHHZW010000166.1:0-5494 GCA_046758305.1 Bacteroidota bacterium
ACGGTCGAGATCCTCAACATCGAGAATGACGGCAGCGCTCTTTTGTCCCTTTCGGACTGTGCCGTAGCAATAATCGACGTTGATGCCTGCACTGCCAAGCCGTGAGACGACAAATGCGAACGACCCGGGCTTGTTGTCGAGATCGAGCCTGAGGACTTCTCTGTTCTCGACTTGGTATTTCTGTTGTGACAGTGCCTTCGTGGCTTTGGCGATGTCTGAGACGGACAACTTTGCTACATCCTGAAAGAGGCCAATCGCCTCGATGTTAATTTTTTCCTTCGCCAGATGGCCTAAGAGCTCACCAAGCGCACCGGGCCTGTTCTCGACGACGACGAAGAGTTCTTTAATTTTCTGCATCGCCTGCCCCTTTCAACTGGAACATGGATCGTTCTTTACTTCTCGGCCGTAGGAAATGTGGAGAGCAACAAGCGTCCCCAGAACGGCGCTGCTCACATAGCTCACGTTGCTGAGATCGATGACGGCTTATTTCACTCCGTCCTCTCATGCAGCAGCTTGCCCATAGTGCAGCATCCCCAAACATTGTGTTCTTGATCGGAGTCTGCTCAACGAGTTGAGTCGTCAACCAGCCTTACATCCTGAACGCCGATCGAGCGGGCAGTTGTTTTCCCGTTGCAGGGGAAAAGCTGCTGCTGCCGATTATCAACTTCAAGGGGGCTTTATCCCCCCGCTTGAACTCGTTCGTTTTCCAAGTACTTGTGCTCTGGCGCCTTCTGCAGCCAATGTATCAGTGGCGAGCGGCAATGTCAAGGGAAGAACGCAAGCGCTAGAACAGGAGATCGAGAACTTAGGAAATCGGCACGCTAGCCGTCTCCGGGCATAAAGTATGGCTCAGTCAAGAACACCTGATACGTATCCTGGAGAAGTTTGACCACATCCTTCGCAAGCACATCATCCTGGAACAATCCGAAAACAGATGATCCGCTGCCGGACATCAGAGCAAAGTCAGCTCCACCGCGATACAGCGCTTCTTTCGCGCGCATGACGAGCTCGTGCGCATGGAAAACGATCGGTTCAAAATCGTTGCGGAGTCTGTTTATCAACACATTCGGCCTGGTGCGGTTTTCCACTAGCAGGTCTTTCAAGTCGACCCGCTTGGCGGAAGGGTTGGCACGGAAGTTCTGATATGCCCACGTCGTCGAAACGCGGATGTCCGGATGCACAACGACGACCCAGTACGGAAGCTCAAAGTCGAAGTACTCCAGAATTTCACCGCGTCCCATTGCTTTCGCAGTACCGGGATGCAGAAAGTAGGATACATCCGACCCCAACGATACAGCGAGTTCGCGTACAAGGGCTGAAGTGCCTTGGACTTGCCAGTATCGCGGTAGATGTTTCAGCACGGCAGCGGCGTCGGAACTACCCCCACCGAGGCCAGCCCCGACAGGAATTCTCTTCTCAAGCCGAATCCGAACACCGCTCTTGATCCCCAACGACTGCTGGAGGATTTCGGCCGCTCGACAGCAAAGGTTTGAAGAATCCGTCGGCACGTCGGGATGGTCGCACTCGACGCGGATGTCGTCGCAACGTCCGAAGGAGATTTCGTCACAGATGTTCACCGGATGAAGGATCGTCTCGATGTCATGGTATCCATCTTCCCGTTTGTGCAAGATCTGCAAGCCCAGGTTTATCTTTGCGTACGCGCGGATCATAGGGTACTCATGGAGTCGAAGGTGTCCGAGGAGGCTGGACTCCCGAATGAATGTGAAGAGGGGAGCAGTCTTTGATAGTTTGTCAATTTTTTAGTACTATAGATGCATTAAACTACGGAAATTTCTCCACTTTCACCAGCTTCCGGGATCCCCTGCGTGAATTTTTCGCTTCGCAAGCCCCGAATACTTCTGGGCAAGCCCAAGCTGCACAATCAGATTCTGCTCGGCCTTTTCCTCGGGGTAATCTTTGGTGTTCTCTTCAATATCGACAAACACAAACTGGAGGTCACCTACCGCGCGAACGGAACCGAAAAGCAGACGGTGATCGAATACTGGGAAGCGTTCGAATTCTTGCATGGGGAGGCCAGCAGAATATTCGGTCCCGACGATCAGAGTGCGATCTTGCAGTTTTTCAAGGGGCTCAAAGGTACAGAGCGGAACGACGTCATCCTGGTGGTTCGCACTCGGGATCAGGAAGAACATTTACGATATGACCAGCCGCTGTCAATAAAGAAAGTGGAGACGATTGCAACGCTCATCAAACCAATCGGGACAATCTTTCTGCGGCTGTTGATGTTCATCGCGATCCCGCTCGTCGTAGCGTCCCTGATTGTCGGGGCCGCAAGTCTCGGGGACATCCGAAAAGTCGCGCGACTTGGGGGAAAAACCGTCGGATTCTATCTCATCACCACGTCCGTGGCCATCACTATCGGACTTAGCTTGGTGAACTTCATCAGGCCGGGCGAGCGGCTTCCGTCCGAATCTCGTGGAAAGCTGATGGCGGAATACCAGGCGGATATATCGACTCGCATCGAGCAGGAAATCGAGTTTGACCTCATTGACACGTTCGTCAACATCGTGCCAACGAACCCGATCGAAGCACTTGCCAATGCCGAGATGCTTCAAATTGTCTTTTTTTCTATCATGATTGGTCTGACACTCTCGTTGGTCAGGAAAGAAAAAGCACAGCCGGTCATCTCGTTTTTCGAAGGCATCAGCGAGACGATGATCAAGATCGTCGACCTGATCATGTTAACGGCCCCCTTTGGCGTGTTTGCTTTGATCGCAGCGACCGTCGGAGAATTCGGCTTCGAGATTTTGCAAACGCTGTTCTGGTACGCGATCGTGGTGATCGCAGGGTTACTCCTACATCTCTTCGGTACGCTCTCGCTGCTTGTTCGCTTTCTCGCGAAGATGAGCCCGTTGAAATTCTTCCGCGGGCTTCGCGAGCCGATGCTAATCGCCTTCACATCGAGTTCCAGCGGGGCGACGCTTCCGGTAAATATGGAGGCGACCGAGAAAAATCTGGGTGTGCCGAAGCAGATCACAAGCTTCGTTCTCCCGCTCGGCGCGACCATCAATATGGACGGGACATCGCTGTACCAAGCAGTTGCGGCGGTCTTCATCGCCCAGGTCTATGGATTTGACCTTACTCTCGGTCAACAGCTCACCATTCTCCTCACAGCGGTACTCGCATCGATTGGGACTGCCCCTGTTCCTGGCGTGGGAATCATCATGCTCATCATTGTGCTTCAGGCCGTCAATGTGCCCGAGGAGGGTATTGCGCTAATTCTCGGCGTCGACAGGATTCTCGATATGAGCCGGACGGTCATAAACGTTTCGGGTGACGCGGCGGTTGCCTCCATCGTTGCACGCTCAGAGGGAGTACTCCAAGAATCTGAGGCCGCTGTGGGTGAGGCAGGGTAGGTTGTTTTTCCAGGCTGGTGTTCGTATATTTTTTTGTTTCGGCGTCAGGATCCGCATGGCAAGGACAGTTCGAGTCGGAGATATCAAAATTGGCGGCGGGGGTCCGCTTGTGCTGATTGCTGGTCCGTGTGTAGTCGAGGGTCGCGACCTGGTTTTCCGGACGGCGGCCCACATCGCGCAGCTCGTGAAAAAACACCGCATTGCATTCATATTTAAATCTTCCTACAAAAAGGCAAACCGGATGAGTGGTCGGTCCTTCTCTTCGATCGGAATGGAGAAGGCACTCTCGATCCTCGCCGAAGCGAAGGAGAACTTCAAGCTGCCGATTCTGACAGACATTCACACAGCAGAAGAAGCTCGACTGGCGGCAGAGGTTGCTGACGTCATCCAAATACCCGCGTTCCTGTCACGTCAGACCGAGATCCTGGAAGCAGCGGGTCGGACGGGAAAAGTCGTCAACATTAAGAAGGGACAATTCCTGACTCCGGAGGATATGAAATACCAGGCGGCGAAAGTGGAAGCGACTGGGAATAGGAATATTTTGCTGACGGAGCGTGGAACAACCTTCGGATACCACAACCTTGTTGTCGACATGCGGTCGCTCGCGATCATGCGCTCGCTTGGATATCCGGTGGTGCTCGATGCCACACACTCGGTGCAGCTCCCGGGTGCAGAAATGAGCAGTTCGGGAGGACAACCGGAGTTCATATTCCCCATCGCTCGAGCAGGCGTCGCGGTGGGCGTCGATGCCCTGTTCGTGGAGGTTCATCCGGACCCAAGAAAAGCGCTCAGCGATGCTGCAAGTCAGCTGCCGCTCGAGAAGCTCGAAGACCTCATCGCTCAGGTGAAGGCTATAGACAGCGCTGCACGGCGTGTCATGGAAGCCTAGGTAGGGGAGGAATCGACAGGATAGCGAAACGCCAAAGATGCAATTTGTGGCGATGAATAGTCCTGAGAGGTATCCCCGAAAGCTTGCCAAACGAGAGCAAGAGTTCTTGTACTGGCTTCTGCCCGACGAACGGACCGGCTATCATCACTATCGCGATTTGCTGGAGACGATGGTCGTGCTAGGAGAGGGCCGGAGGGGTAAGGGAAACTTGGTGTTGGGCCACCCGGGAGATGTTCTGGACCTAGATGCACCGCTCGCGTCAGTGTTCGCCTTTGGGGTGATTGAAGGGGAGGACAAGAACATTCTGGTGACAATCCGAGAGGAGCAGGAGCATCAGGTCGAAGTAGAAATCGTCGGCAGCAAGTCTGATAAGGTCCCGGATCAGTTTGCAGAGAAGCGACGCTGGAGCTATTCCTCTTGGTCGCCAGGGGATCTGGGCCCTTCGAGCGGAGGAATGGTGCGTGAAGTGAAGATGAGAGGGAAAGAGAACTTTACTCTCGTCCTTGCGATCAGCCCTCCAGAAAAACGCCTCTGGATTTACGACGCGAAAAGTCAGGTCAACCATCTCATTCCAGTCACGAACTTCTACAACGAATTGATGATGCTGAAGGGTATCCGTGATCCGAACCTCGCGCTACAGTCGGCCAAACTCTTCTCGCGTCTCTCTAAATTCTCCGATGAGGACCTGGCGCGCGCGTTTCTCTCTTACAACAGACTGAGGAAGAAAGTCGAGGTCGGAGTGGATCGGGTGGAAGTGAAACACGAACTCTCAGGATGGAAGAAATTCTTGAGGACACTGTCGGGAAGGAAATCATGACCGAGGACGAAAAAGCTGTTCAGAAGGGAAAAGAGGTGGTACGCATCGAGGCGAAGGCTGTCGCGGGCCTGGAGCAAAAAATCGGCCGGGAGTTTGCACGGGCAGTGGACCTGCTTTTTCACTGCAAGGGTCGAGTGGTTGTGACCGGCATGGGGAAGTCGGGGATTGTCGCGCGGAAAATTGTGGCAACGCTGAATTCCACCGGTACCCCTTCTGTGTTCCTGCACCCATCGGATGCAGTGCACGGCGACCTCGGCATGGTACGGAAAGAGGACGTTGTAATCTGTATATCCAAGAGCGGAGATACAGACGAGGTGAGTCAGTTACTACCGATGTTTAAACGTATCGGTGTGCCGGTCGTTTCGATGGCCGGCAGTGTTCAATCGAACCTCGCGCGCGGTGCCGAAATCT
>JBHHZW010000167.1:0-5470 GCA_046758305.1 Bacteroidota bacterium
TGCTCCAACGGCAAGCCAGCCGACATCCCGTCCCGCTAAGAAGTAGTCCGCACTTTCGATTTTCTTGCGCCGAGCAGCCCAGTATCCGATTCCAAAAATCACCAAAAAGTAAGCAGAAATTACAAGGATATCGACGCTATGCAATGCCGACATGATTGTTTATCCCGTACATGGTGTCTCGAGACCGGAATTAAGGCTCGAAACCTTCGCAACCTACACTATCAGATCAGCCTTTCAGAATTGCGGGATGCGTGCTAGCAAGAACTGCACTGCAAGGTCTGTGAGGTTCCAAAGCTGTATGTCTGAGCTGGTGCCGTAGCGGACAGGGAAGAGTTTCCCATCTTCGATGCGGTAAGTCCACAACTCATTGTGCTTGAGACCCGATGCCTCCACGGCATTGCGCGTTTTCTTCAGAGCACTATGTAACTCTTTGATGTACGGGCCCAAATTCCGATTCCTGAGATTGCCTGAAGAATCGAAGGCCGCCGAGATTTGCTTTGCGATGCCCAAGAGCAACAAGTTGACCTCTCGTCCCCACACAACCCGCGGGGAATGATAGTCGTCCTTCCGGTAATTTTCCCACACTCCTTGCGATGCATACGCGTCATTGGCGACCAAGGGTCCCAGACCCTCGACAAATAGACCAGCCGGATATGGCACATGGAAGACCCTCACAACATTCAGAACCTTCTCGGGGCGGACCTTGCCGTTCAAGATCCTGTCAGTAAGATCTTCAAGGAATAATAGCGTTGCCGGATCCGTATTGACTACCGGGACTGGTTGACCATCGGCATCTAGCGAAAGAGCAAGGAACTCAAGATTCTCCTTGTCTGCAGCGCTCTTTGCAAGGACATCCTTCCAATATCTACCGTCTGCCTCCGAAAGCCACTCCAATTTGGATTGCAGCCTCTGTTGAATTTCCTGGGAGCTCAGACTTACCTCGAAATGTCGCGCGGCACCTTTCCAGGTATTTACTGCTCGATGGACCGGTTCATGTCGACGACTCGACTCTTCGAGATTCCGGACGTATTCCACGAGCTTGGTGCCATGAATTTCCGGTGCTAAGGTTTCAAGGTATTCGATCGTGAAGCCAATTTGTCCAAGAGCATTGAATATCTTCTCGATAGATTCTAAAGCCTTCGGTGCCCAGATGACATTGATGTCCATTGCAAAGCGGCCGGCGGCATACCCGGCCCCGCTATCACGCCAGCTTCCCGGAAGCCACCGACCCTTATCGAGCTTCGGAAAACTGACAAGATTCACTGCCTCTGGATGTTCTACATAGGAGCTAGTAAGCTTCGAGATAAATAGGAGATTTCGCATCAACAATGCAACGCGCGAGACATTGCTGCCGTTGCTTGAGGTCCCCAGCAAAAACGCGCGTTTCCGATCCAGGGAAACGTTAGGATTGCTGAGGTAGTGGGCAGCGACAACGGGAAGCTGAAAATCATCGTCAAGCATGTTGTAGTTTTCACGAACGGACTGAACATTCCCTAGTATCTTTCGGGCATGGGCAAGTAGGCTATCAGTCCTCGAAATATCCCCCTTGTCTTCTTGTCGAATGTACTCTGTGAGAAGCTTGTTGTATTCATCTGCGTTTTCGCGTATCGCTTGCCCTCCCAAGCTCTCTTCGTGACTCACCTCACCCGATGGTGACAACTTCCTCAAAACACTTGCGATGACGTGCTCAAGCATCGAAGCAGACCAGACTGGTTCCATCATGAGTGCTGTCATCATCATATCACGACCGAAATATGTCGCAAAGTTGGGAAGACCCGCCATGAGCTTCTCTCGATAACTCAGCAGCTCCATGCCGCGCACGTGACGATCCAGCCATCGGAATCGAAGAAGGTGCACTTTTTCAGCAGGCCCGTGCTCCTTTCTCGCAGACAAACGCAATAAGCTGTCATATTCAGCCTTCGCATGCTTGTAGAACGCCAGGAACTCTCCGTTGAAGATCTCGTCACGCCTCAAAGGAGTCAAGGAGGAGGAATTGGTTGCAACTTTCACCTTAAGGTGTATTGGCCTACCATTCAGGGATCGAATAGAGACTTTGCTTGCCATTACTTCAAGAGCCGCTTGATGGCTGTCCACGCTCAGTTCGACCGACAGGCGGTTTTTTCCATCTAACGTTACCTGCTCAGCACGGACGATCCAGCTCGTATCAACTCTGTTCGACGTGATTTTCGGATGCAGCCGTGTTCGAAGTTCTTGGATACTTTTAGCACCGAGCAATTCAAGATGACGACTCCGCTCAGGTCCACGCAGGTGCTCGAGGTTTGCAATTAGCTCCACCAGTTCTTCTTCCTGGAATGATTCCGCATCGAATGGAAGGAGGTGCCGGTGTCGATATTGAAAATCTCGTTCTTTTCGCATTGAACCCAGGAGAAACGATCCGATCTCCAGTGGAGAAGATTCGGAGGTTAGGTTGTATTCGACGTAACGAGTCTGCTCCGATGAATACACCGAGGCGCCTTGCGTACCCCAGTTAAGTATTGCCGGCTCACCCGCAGCGTCTCGTGCCGTGAACCCTGCGCTTTCGTTTGCAGCGTTTGCCCATACGTTCAGCACCCGACCGTTGCGTTGACTAAGATAGACCTGAAAGGCGTTGCCCTCGGAATCCCAAAAGAACCGCGTCTCGTAGCCCATGTAGGCGGAGTTATCATCCAAGCCTTGCTCTGGAAACTCGAGGACCGGTAACGCTTCTTGTGCAGTCGAGATGGCGTGTGTCAGCAACACTATCAGGAATAAGATAGGGTAAATGCTCCGTGTCGGTCTCTTAGGTAAGCTAGCCAATTCTTCGATTTCTTCTCAACCAAGAAGAGCAAATCCTGTATTCGCGTACGCGCACTAGAAAGCAACGGTTGTGTTTAAGTATGTTTTTTGGGTTTCTGCGTAGTAATGAAATGATTTCTGTGCGTACCAAGGATCTTACTTGGCAACAACCTCAAAACTGAGTTCCAGTGCGTCTACTGAATTTGCACCGACAAAAATTCTGAACTTGCCTGGTTCAACTACAAAGTTCATATCGCGATCATACAAAGCGAGTTGGTTTGACGCAACTGTGAATTCTACTTTCCGAGACTCACCAGCATCTAGTGTAATTCGCTTAAATCCTTTTAACTGCTTTACAGGACGAGTTACACTAGCATATTCATCCCGGATGTACAACTGAACTACTTCATCTCCTTTTCGATCACCGACGTTCTTAACTTCCACGGATACCTCTAGACTCTCGTTTGACTTTATTTTGTCAGCATTAAGCTGCAGATTACTGTATGCAAAACGTGTATAGCTTAACCCATAGCCAAGAGGATAGAGTGGAGTGTTGGGTAAATCGAGGTACTTGGAAGTATTCTTTTCGTGTGAAGCCGGGCGGCCGGTATTCTTGTAATCATAGTATATGGGTACCTGTCCGACGGTCCGTGGGAAACTTACCGGGAGCTTGCCTCCCGGATTGAAGTCGCCAAATAGAATATCCGCAACGGCATTGCCCGTCTGGAGACCGAGAAACCACGTTTCGACGATTGCTGGAATATGTTCCGCCATCCACGTGATGGAAAGCGGCCGGCCGTTCATCAGAACAGCGACCACAGGAGTGCCAGTTTCATATATCGCCTTGGCCAATTCGTCTTGAACGCCCGGCAGGTCAAGGGAAGAGCGGCTTGCAGCCTCGCCGCTCATGCTTGCCGCCTCTCCAACGACAAGAATAGCAGCGTCAGCTTGCTTGGCTATTTTTACAGCTTCGGCAAAACCAGCAGTAGCGTTTCCATTGATGTCGCAACCTCTGGCATAGAGGATATTAGTTTGTGACCACAGTTTCTTCTTGATACCTTCTCGCACTGTCACAACATCCTCTGGACGCCCGACCGCATGCCAAGAACCTAGGGGGTCATTTTCAGTGTCCGCAAGTGGACCAATAATTGCCACTACTTCTAGATCTTTTCTAAGTGGTAGCAGCCTGTGCTCATTTTTCAAGAGTACGATGGATTTTTGGGCAACTTCTCGGGCAGCTTTCAAGTGCTGTTTGTCAAGGAGGACAGTTTGCTCTCGTTTGGGATCGCAATATCGATATGGTTTGTCAAAAAGTCCCAGTTTGAACTTTGCTCTAAGCACACGGCGGACTGCCTGATTAACGATCTCTTCAGATACTATTTTCTCTCGGACCAATTTCGGCAACTCATTTTGATAGATACCACTTTCCATATCCATATCAACGCCAGCATTGATTGCAATCATGCCCGCTTCTTCGCGTGTAGGCACTATTCCGTGTGTACGAAGCTCATCAATAGAATTCCAGTCACTCACGACAAATCCATCAAATCCCCATTGATCCCTTAGAATGGTAGTTAGCAGGTATCGATTAGCCGAACTAGGCACACCACCGATTTCGTTAAAGGAACACATGATAGTTCCAGCACCCGCATCAGCCGCAGCTCTAAACGGTGGCAAGTAAATTTCCCTTAGAGTCCTCTCTGAAATATCAACGGTATTGTAGTCCCTGCCGCCTTCAGCTCCGCCATACGCGGCCAAATGTTTTGCACACGCAAGTATAGTGTTGGATGCAGCGAGATCATTGCCCTGAAATCCCCGCACTCTAGCGGCAGCCATCATTGACCCCAGATAAGGATCTTCTCCAGAGCCCTCTGCAGTTCTTCCCCATCGCGGATCTCTGGCGATATCAACCATGGGAGCAAAAGTCCAGTGAATGCCCGCAGTAGAAGCCTCCATAGCCGCAACCGTCGCCGATTTTTCCACAGCTTCGGGGTCCCAAGTGCTGGCTTCCGCCAATGGTATGGGAAAGATTGTTCTAAACCCATGAATGACATCAAACCCGAAAATTAGCGGAATGCCAAGCCGTGACTCTTCAATCGCAATTTCTTGCAACTCCCTAGTTCTGTGAGCACCATGCACGTTTAAGAATGCCCCTATCCTGCCATTCTTGACCATCACCTTTTGCTCATCTGCAATTTCCTCACTCCTATTTTCCACCCATTGAGCTGAATACTGAGTTAACTGCCCCAACTTCTCTTCAATCGTCATGAGCGAAAGGAGAGAATCGACTTTTCGATGCATTTCTGATTTGGGTGTGCTTTCGTGTTGTGCTTGAAGTTCCGCTCCGGTATGTTTAGCAGGCTTGACTGCAGTGCATGCGATTAGAATCAAACCGCCTAGAGAAGGGTTGATAAATATTCGCCTAGTAGTCCAAAATTTCACGGGACGGTTTTCTTCATAAGGTTCTCTGTTCTGTTTTCGTGGATATGTGGGGATTGAGAACCAAAACTGAAAATGATACCGTTAGGATCATTTTAGTATTCTGAGTGGCGAAAGAAATGATAGAAGAGAGAGGTCTCTCAATAGAGGATCACCATCCATAAGCTTTTCAGATCCGGGAGGAAAGCTACTTACTCAGGCAAAGCGAGCAAGCCGGCGTGACTACAAAAAGCAAGCCAGCCGGTACAATTACGGG
>JBHHZW010000168.1:0-5428 GCA_046758305.1 Bacteroidota bacterium
TTCTCTTCCGTCAGCCCAATGCTCGCCACCTGTGGTTGACAGTACGTACACGCCGGGATATTATCGTAGTCGATCGTCGGAGGATTCGTTCCCGCAATCGCTTCGACGCAGTTGATCCCCTCCGCAGATGCAACGTGAGCCAGCCAGGGCGGACCGATGACGTCGCCGATGGCGTAAATCCCCGAGACGCTGGTCCGGTAATGCTCATTGGTCTTAATGTACCCTTTTTCGACTTTGACACCAAGTTCTTCAAGACCGAGGTTTTCAACATTTCCGCAGACACCGACAGCCATCAACGCAGTGTCCCCTTTGATCTCCTTCTTCCCTTCCTTCGTGGATACGAAGACCACAACTTCCTTCGAGGTCTGAACGGATGTGACCTTCGCTTCGGTGTAGATTTCCATGCCCCTCTTCTTGAAAACGCCCGTGAGAATCTCGGTGAGCTCTTTATCCTCGACGGGAAGAATATTCGCCATCATTTCGATGAGGGTAACCTTCGTTCCAAACGCATTGTAAAAATAGGCAAACTCAACACCGATCGCGCCCGCACCAATAATGACCATAGATTTTGGAATGTCCGATGGGACCATGGCCTCAAAATAGGAGATGACTTTCTTGCCGTCGATGGCAATTCCCGGTATCGACCTGGGCCGCGCGCCGGTGGCGATAATGATGTGCTTCCCTGAAATCTCGTCGATTGACTTGCCATCCCTGGAAACTTCGACGACACTTTTACCAGCAAGCTTACCAGAGCCAGAAATGTGTTCGACTTTGTTCTTTCGGAAAAGATACTCGACCCCCTTTGAGAGCCTGTTTGCGACGTCGCGGCTCCGTTTGATGACTTTACTGAAATCGACGTTAAGGTTTTCGAAGGAGAATCCCCATTCTCCCGCGCGTTGCAGTGCGTGGTACATTTCCGCATTTTTCAGGAGGGCCTTTGTAGGGATACAGCCCCAGTTCAAGCATATCCCACCAAGTCGATCCCTTTCAACGACGACCGTTTTGAGACCCAGCTGGGCGGCACGGATCGCCGCTACGTACCCACCCGGACCTCCTCCAATGATCGCCACATCATATAATTTCTCTGCCATGAGGAAAAATCCCCGTCCGATACAACAAAAAAAGGGAATAGAGTATTCCCTTCAGCCAATGATCGCCAAGGCCAATGAGTTTCAACACGAGAGATGGAGCGGAATTCCTCTGCCCACGGTCCCACCGATATGAGTGAGCCGGTTCCTCGCATGAGTGTTCTTTGCGGCACTTCTGGGACCTCGAATCATGTGAGCAGTGCATGAAAGGAGCAATTGAAGCCAATGCAGAAAAAATATAGCTATTGACCTGCAAAAAGTCAATAAACGTGCCGGAGCGAGCCTTGTACCCTCCACACACCTCTTAGGGCTGCAATCAATTGATTTTTTGACGGGATTTTATTATAATGCCAAAAATTTGTGAGCAGTGGAATGACCGACCCTGTGGATGAGAAGGTCGTCGTCACAAACCGAAAGGCGAGGCATGAGTACTCGATTCTGGACACCTTTGAGACAGGTATCGCGCTCAAAGGTACCGAAGTGAAATCCCTCCGGCAAGGGAAAGGCAACCTTCAGGATAGCTACGCGGTCATTCAGAGAGGCGAAGTCTGGCTCGTCGGAATGCACATCGGGCCCTATGAACACGGCAACATCAACAATCACGAACCACGACGGGAACGCAAGCTCCTCCTTCACAAGCGCGAGATTCGAAGACTCATCGGCAACGTCTCCGAGAAAGGAAAGACGTTAATTCCGCTTCGGGTCTATTTTCGAAGCGGCATCGCCAAGGTCGAGCTTGGTATCGCTCGAGGCAAGAAGTCGTACGATAAGCGGGAGTCGATTAAGAAACGAGAGATCGAGCGTGAACTCGAAAGACAATACCGACGGTAGACTTGTCCCTATCGCCATCCCAGAACGGGGTACAACCAGCGAAATTGTTTCCCACCGTTAACGAACAGATGGACGTAATTAAGCACGGGGTCTCGGAGATCATTCCGGAAGAAGACCTTGTGATAAAGCTTGAGCGCTCCATCAAGACGGCCACTCCACTCAACGCTAAGCTCGGATGTGATCCAAGCCGACCCGATCTCCACTTGGGACATTCGGTGGTCCTCCGCAAGTTACGACAGTTCCAGGAGTTAGGTCACATGGCAATCCTCATCGTGGGCGATTTCACCGGAATAATTGGCGACCCATCGGGCAAGAGCAAAACGCGCCCCTCTCTCAACCTCGACGAGACGCGTCGAAACGGAGAGACTTACTTTGAACAGGCGACGAAAATCCTCTCCGCGAAGAAAGTGAAAATGCTGTACAATTCAGACTGGCTCGGAAAAATGTCCTTCGAGGATGTGCTCCGACTCGCGAGCCGGTACACGATCGCACGGATGTTAGAACGCGACGATTTCACGGGCCGATACAAGCAAGGGGATGCGATCGGAATCCATGAGTTCCTCTACCCGCTCGCGCAGGCAATGGACTCGGTAAGGGTCGAAGCAGATGTCGAGCTCGGGGGAACAGACCAGAAGTTCAACCTGCTGGTTGCTCGTGACATCCAGCGTGAATACGGACAGGAACCGCAGGTAGCAGTTACCATGCCGATACTTATCGGAATCGACGGTGTAGAGAAGATGAGCAAATCACTGGAGAATTACATCGGCTTCACTGATCCGCCGAAGGAAATCTACGGTAAAACGATGTCCATACCAGACGCCCTCATCTACGACTATTTTCTTCTCGCCACCGACATCTCGCAGCAGGAGCTGGCAACAATCCGGAGACAGCTGGCGAAGAAGGTGGTAAACCCGCGGGACCTGAAGCGCCGGCTGGCGAGAGAGCTGGTTTCGATCTACCACAATCCGGAGGCAGCAAAGAAGGCCGAAGAGGAATTCGATAAGATCTACGTCAGGAAGGAGACGCCAGAAGACATCCGAAAGATCGACCGTCTGAAGTCTGGAGAGATCCTCCTCGTCGATCTGATCGTACGGGAGGGAATGGCCTCCTCAAAGAGTGAGGCCCGGAGACTCATCCAGCAAGGAGCTGTGTCTGCGGACGGAAGAAAGATCACCAGCATCCATCAGAAGATCCGGAGTGCAAAGCAAGGGAAGCCGCTCGTCTTGAAAGTCGGCAAACATCAATTCGCCCACATCTCTGAAAACGTTGTTTTAGTCAAAAGTGAGAATTCTGGGAAAACTCATTGATTCTTGGACATGAACAACAATGTCTGGGAGGATTAGCCAATGTACGTTCCTACAAAGATCTTCTTCACGAAAGGTGTCGCCAAGCACAAGGACTATCTCCAGTCCTTCGAATTGGCCCTCCGCAGCGCCGGGATCGAAAAGTGCAACATCGTTACCGTGTCTAGCATCTACCCCGCTGGCTGCAAACGGATCACGAAAGAGGAGGGCCTCAAGCTGCTTCAGCCGGGTGCCATCACGTTCGTTGTCCTTGCACGCAATTCGACGAACGAGCCAAACCGCCTGATCGCTGCTTCGATCGGCGTAGCCACTCCGGCCGATGAAAGTCAATACGGCTATCTGTCTGAACATCATACATTCGGGGAAACCGACGAGCGGGCAGGAGATTACTCCGAGGACCTGGCGGCCACCATGCTCGCGACCACACTCGGTCTGGAGTTCGACCCGGATACAGCATGGGACGAACGCGAGAAAATCTACAAAATGACCGGTAAGATCGTCAAAACACTTAACATGACACAGTCCGCCGAGGGAGACCGGAGCGGCCAGTGGACCACGGTCCTCTCCGCAGCCGTGCTGCTCCCGTAAATCCACTCACAATCTTACCCCGAAGGTCAGCGCCCCCAGGAACGTCTCAACAGAATAGAGCTCTCCTAACTCCACAGCACGTCGCCCGAACACTCGATCTTTCCTGTGCAGCAGGTTCTCTTCCCGCTGACGGAGGAACATGACAACCGCCACGCCGATTGCTACTCCCACCAGGACATCGCTGGGATAATGAACCCCTGGCTAGATTCGGCCGTATCCGACCAGAGTCGCCCACAAGAAAGACCACACATAGACTGCTAGGCAGCGGTATCGATAACTCAATGTCGTCGCGATCGCGAACGAGATCGCAGTAGGAGTGGACCGCTTCGCGGGTAGGGACTTCGTCCATCCCTTCGAAAGCGAGAAGTTCTCGCGATCATTCGAGGACGTGTCGATAATTCTCGTAATAATCCATAACATTCTCAACGTAATTCACAGTCTGCTGCCAATCGCCGAAGTAACCACCCCGCGGTTTCCCATCCCGCCAGACATGCTGATGGAGTGTATAGTACCGCTTGGAAAGCAGGGGAAGCGCATCCCGAATGGCTGCCCATCGCAATGGGATTTCCCCGAGATAGGCAACTATGTTTTGAGCGTCGTAGATCCGGGAAGCGCCAGCATTATAAGCAGCGAGAGCCAATCTTGACCTCTCCTCAGCCTCGGCGCCATCGAAGAGGTTATAGAGCTTCCGATAATAATATATGCCTCCGGCAATATTGTTCCTCGGATGAGACAGATCAGCGTGCTCGTATCCGAGGGCCTCTGCCACTTCGTATCTTGTCACTGGCATCAACTGCATGAGTCCGTGCGCCCCGCGTTGGCTCGTAGCATTGGTAACGAACTGAGACTCCTGTTTCATAATGGCCAGAACAAATCTCCAGTCGAACCCGTATTTGCGGGCCCCCTTTTTTATTGCTCTTCCATAGAGCCGGATGATTCGATCCGTTCGGTCATCAAATCCGCGGGCCATCCGAGAGATTGGAGCCAACGGTGCGATCTTTTCTTGACCCTCCTCTGATGTAGAAGCTGAAGTGTGTTGAGACCCGGGATTCAAGTTTCCTGAGCATCCGTAAAGGAATACATGGAATACGATGAGTAGCAAGACCCCTCGAAATCGGACCTTCCAATAACAGGAGATAAACCCGAAACTGCCTTTTGTACCCATAATGACGGGATGACCCTTATCATCGGCTTCAAACGGTTGGCCAATGCGGTCCTCCCTATTTACCTCCTCAGAAAGTTCAAAATGACCTGTTTCTATTATGACGTTTATGTCTAGCGGTCACAGCTTCTTATTATTAACACAATTTTCGTGCGTTCTTAAACAGCCACTGTAAACATACGAGATATCTTGTTTAAAATCAAGCCGTTCTCTCGTTGAGCTCCACTCCACGGCGAATATTGTGCCTAACCTCCAGAAATTTCAAAAGTTAAACGATGAGCAGCTACTATCATACGAAAACAGAAAACCCAGGTTCGGGAACCTGGCCTTTTGATTCGCTCTTACAGCCGTCCGAAGAACAAGGCTATTTAGACACCCGCTTCTCCAAGTCCCCAATCTTGTCCACTCTTTTACGGTGCCTACCCCCTGAGAAGACAGATTCGAGCCAGACCTTG
>JBHHZW010000169.1:0-5412 GCA_046758305.1 Bacteroidota bacterium
CAAGAGTCTGCCCGCCTGACCACTCGGGCAGGCAGAGTTAAGGGGGCACATCCTGCACCTGCGGTCCCTCTACGATAACAGCGTTCGCTTCATTTTTCGAATCTGGATGCAAGCGACGCGCTGTACCGGGGACTTATTTCAAGAGAATCATTTTCTTCATCGCACTGGATTTGCCAACCATTAATCGGAAGATATAAGTACCGGACGAGACTGCGCCCTCGTTGGTCCCATTCCAGAGGAAAGAATACTTACCAGCCAGCTGCTCCCGTCGAACCAGCGTAGCGACCTCTTGCCCGAACGTGTTGTACACCTTCAGCGTCACGTGCGTTGGCGTACGAAGCTCGTACGATATCGTCGTCGACGGGTTGAACGGGTTCGGATAATTCTGGTGAAGGAAAAACAGCTGCGGTTGCTGCCGCGCTTCGATGACACTCACTCGAGATTCGAGAGCCTTGTTATCGGATCCGAACAGAGACATCTCTTGAATCACCAACCGCACCTCGCTTGACGACTGTATCGGCATGTTCAGAATTTCACCGTTTCCTGGTTCTATGGAAATCCCCCGCGCATTGTCCAGCATGACAACTACGCGGTTTGAAAATTGCTCGAACCTCAGTTGCATTCCCTCAGCACGTCCTCTTAGGAGTGGTTGGGCGATCGACGTCGTACCTTCGACCTCCCCTTCAAACTGCAGCTTGGATATTTCGCTCCTGTTGTCGATCGAGAGTGAAACGGCAAGCGGGTTGACGGCAAACTGCACGTGAACGTCCTTGGTGACTGCGATAGTAGCGTCGCCTCCATAGAGCAACTCCACTCGGTTTCCCTGAGGACCGACTGCCTTGATTTCTTCCAAGCTCAGCGTAAGGGATTCTTCCGCGATCGACTCGTCCACATCGAATACGATTTCAGCGATCGTCCCTTCTCCCGCCTGAAACAAGTCGTTTCCGAGGTTCGCGATGAGCATGTTCATCCGGCCTTCGCTCACACTATTATACTGCACTGTCCAGCCTTCACCCAGCGTGCGATTGCCCCAACGTACCTCCTTGAGAGTCACCCCCGGTGTGTTCGATACGGCCTTCAGCTGAATCGCCTTTATGGCATCGGAATTCCGAAGAACCAGGCTGACCTTGTTCCCTGTCGTGGCGACTCGCAATGAGGTCCCTGAGATGTTGAATACGAGTCTGTTATCTGCGTGTACGGGGCTCCAGACTGCAATCACCAAGACGGCGACCGTTAGCTTCGATAACCTTTTTTTCATCTCTGTTGCACTCTATGAAATCGGATATCCGACAATCAAACCTTCGCGGTCTTTAAGCCTCACAGGGTGATGGTGTCCTAATTCGAGAATCGCTTGCGGAGTAAGAGATGCAAAAGATGGCACCCTCGTAGTTGCCTCAATGGGCTGAGATTCCTTCAAGACGGATTCGGGCCAGTCCGCCTGCTTGTCAGAAAAGGAAGTTCACTCGGATTGCTTATCCTACGTCAAACTTTTGCGATTAGAGCAGGTATGAGGACGAAAAAGAGTAATTGGTGGAAAGTATCTGTAGTCCCAGCAGATGAAGGATGATAACTAAATTCGTAAAAGTCAAGCGCAGAAGCATAAAATTATCAACCAACTGTCTGATGCGAGCTCAATTTGCGAGGTTTTTCGGATACCGGGCTAATAAGAAATGGCCGCCGAGATGAAACTTCAGATTGATATTAGCACACTACTCACAGGGTGTGCCAGTCGAAGTGCCCTTGTAAGCAACAATTTGCAGAGGTGGTAAGGATTTCTGATTTAAGAAGTTAGAAGGGTGAAAGAAGAATGAAGTGAACCAACCGTTCCAATGGTTGACCTGGCATATTGAGAATTTTATGAAAAGCGGAAAAATCGATATTGGGGTTACCCAATGCGGGCTTTTCTCTTTTTTCTCCTTTTTCTTCTTTTCTTTTTAGAACAGCGAACCTTGCCTCATATCGGTCTCGCCTTCTCCGCGCCGGAGCGCGTTGACAAGCAGGTGGGCTTGCCGGGTGGGCTCTGGAATTCTGTATCCTCGGCAGCACTTGAGCACGACCTTGATCGCGCTTTCAAGATCTACCAAGTGACCGACTGTTACGTACACAGGCGTAACGCCTTCACTCGTCCGAAGGGCAGCGCCGACGACCTCATCTCGATCCATCAACGGCCGAAAACTCCCAGCCTCGCGATTAGGCTCTTCGAATTTCCCAACCAGCACTGTCTTTGCGCAGCCGATCGTTGGAACGTCCAGCAGCAATCCGAGATGGCAGGCGATTCCGAAGCGGCGCGGGTGGGCATATCCATGCCCGTCGATAAGAAACACATCTGGTCGGATGTGAAGGTATTCCCAAGCCTCGAGAACAGGCGGCGACTCTCGAAAGGAAAGCAGACCTGGGATATAAGGAAAAGTGGTCCGGCAGACGGTCAGGCCTCGATCTACCTCCGTGAGTTCAGGATATTTCAGAACTACCACGGCAGCGTAGATGATGTCGGACCCTTTATCGAAGGAGATGTCAGCCCCGGCAACATACTGAATTGGTTTGTCAAACTTCTGGGTAATGATGTTCGATCGGAGTTCCTGCTGGATCTTGATGGCTTCGGCGGGAGAAACGTTCCATGGATGGAGTTGTGAAAGCATAGAAGTCCTCTGACCTCAGGTTGATGTTACCACAGTGTACGCAAAAAATCAAGCCTTAGTTCATCCAGCGCACACCACGACGGTTGATGTGTACGGAAAGCGCTAAAATCCTATCTCGGCGACACGGCGTCATACACATTCGGCGCTCGAGGATTCTTCTTACCTTCCCCAACCCACTCGCCTGTCTTCTTCGCAACGGTGCGAAATTCACCTACGAACCAACCAGTAAGGAGAATCGCCACTTTTCGTCTGGCATCCCTATATGCTCTATCGCAAAATTTCCTTTTTCTTCCGATGATAAGTATGTCCTGCCGAGAGGTAACTTCGAAGAGGCCTGATCGCATCGCATCCGAGAACAGTGGTGCAACACGCACGCTCTGGGCTGTCACGCCACCAAACTGAACGACCAGCGCCTTAACACTATCGAGAGGAGGTCGCCCGCTGGCACGCTGAGAGTTGCGTTATCAGGACTGGTGAGGCTCGTTTTTCTTCAAGCAAAATGCTCGATAGAGTGTAGACAAGGGAAAGAATTCTTGGTGCTTTTCCAATCGCTCGAGCCTGCCCAGAGAGAAGAACGACTCTTCGATCCTCAGCGCGCAAGTCCGCTGGTCGCAGCCTCTGGAAATACTGAAAATCTTTTCGTACTTTTCTTCTACTGCGGCGCGCTAGCCGCCCGTGCAACGTCATCTAGAACCTCCGATGCTCAACATAGCCATTGAAGCTGCAAGGGAAGCGGGAAAATTCTTGAAGTATCACATGGGAAAGGTTCAGGAGGTGAAGCAGAAAGGTGCTCACGGCATCAACCTTGTAACGGAGATCGACAGGCTCTCGGAGGAGAAGATTATCGGGAAAATCAAGCAACATTTCCCGACGCATGACATTCTCGCGGAGGAAAGCGGAACGACCCATGGCAAGACCTCGCCGTTCAAGTGGATCATCGACCCCCTCGACGGTACCACAAACTACACACACTCATATCCGGTCTACGCAGTTTCGATCGCCCTCGCTCAGGATGATGACCTGGTTCTCGGAGTGATCTACGACCCAAATTTCGATGAATTGTTTACCGCTGAAAGAGGCAACGGTGCGTACGTCAACGGCAAACGACTTCACGCCACGAAGACCGACGCTCTGATCAACAGCCTACTGGCGACCGGGTTTCCGTATAACGTCCGCGAGAATCCCGACCATGCCATCGAACATTTCGATAACTTCTTGATGGAGGTCCAGGGGATTCGGCGCCTCGGATCGGCTGCGCTCGACCTAGCGTACGTGGCTGCAGGACGACTGGATGGATTCTGGGAAGTACAGTTGAACCCTTGGGATCTAGCGGCTGGAGTACTGCTGATTCGCGAAGCGGGCGGGAAGGTTACGGATTTTGACGGGAATCCTTTCAGGATTTCGCAGAAGCGCGTGCTGGCAAGCAACGGATGTATTCATGGTGAAATGATGCGCGTGCTGAAGAAGCCCACTCCGTGAGAACCCTTCGATCTCGCAGTATCTGCGTCCCCAGATGAGTTGCGCTCAGAAAACCTTCACGAGATCCAAAACTAGGATGACAAGAATAGCCAGCGTCACCAGACCAAAAAATCCGAATATGCCGGCGAGCATACATCGTGTCTTTGTTTCCTCCTTGTCGAATTCGACCTCGGGCTGCGTCCGTACATCCATGTCGCCGTTCACTGTGACCTGACAGGAGAGCCTCAGTGTATTCGGTATCTTCTTTGCGATCAAGAACCGACCTCGGAGGATAAACTCCTCGAGGGAGGACCGTGCCGAGATGTTCTTTCCGTTAAGAACTTCAACGCGGCACGTTCCACACAGCATATTCCCGCGACAGTTGAGGACGATGTCCTTCCCTTTGTACACTGAAATCCCAGCCTTGAGAGCAACTTTGCGGAGGTTTGCTCCAGACGGTACGTCGAGCTTCTTCCCCTCACGGATGAACGTAATAACAGGCATCGTTTCCTTTCAGAACGGAAATTTCTCGGATTGCGTATCCACGCTACGATTGATAGCGTTTCTGTGCGTCGGGAGGAAGGTGGAACAGGTAGCTCTGGAGGAACTCTATTTTCTCATCCTTCTCGTTGATATCGACCATGAGCAAGTCCCGCAGGGAGAGCACCCCTTTCAAGCTGTCTCGAGCGACTATGGGGAGGTGACGGCGGCTCGCCTGCTTCATCTTGCGCAGACAAGATTCGTAACTTTCATCCTCAGTGGCGACGACGAGATTCGTCGTCATCACTTCGCTCACTTTCGTTGAATCGGGGCGGAGTCCTTTCGCGATGACGCGCGTGATGACGTCACGCTCCGAAAAAATTCCCACCAGTCGAGTTCCGTCGACGACCGGAACGGCACCGATCCTTTTCTCTGCCATATATTTTACCGCGTCCAGGACTGTCATGTCCATCTGAACTGAGTACACCTGCTGTTTTCCTGTGACGATTTCTCTGATGGATTTCATGACGTCCCTCCACTTGGTGGGATCCTCCACAATGCGTTCAGCAACAAGATAGGTTCTACAATGAAAAATTTCTGAAAAAAAGCAACTCTCTTAATGCGCTTCAGCTTTCCGGTCCCACTCTCTAACGCCTTCACTGTCTACCAGTGCACGAATAAGAGAGGCACGCTTCGGACTTGCTTCTGCGACCCGAACGGCCGCCTTCAGTCGATCCCGCGCCTCCAGAAGGACCTCTTCCTTGTCCGTGTAGAGAATGGCGAGTGGGTCGCCGATGTCGACCTGGTCGCCGACCTTCTTCTTGAAGACAATCCA
>JBHHZW010000170.1:0-5398 GCA_046758305.1 Bacteroidota bacterium
AAGCCGCAGCTGGAAATCTATGCCGACGATGTGAAGTGCACCCACGGCGCAACCATCGGCCAGATCAACAAGGACGCAATTTTCTACCTCCGGTCCCGCGGTATCACCGAAGAATCGGCCCGGGCCCTCTTGCTCTACGGCTTCGCCGCAGAAAGCCTTGAGCAAATGAAGGTGGAGCCGATCCGCAAGTACTTAGAAGGGCTTGTCAGGCAATGGTTGCCGCAGGGGAAGCTGTTGGAGGACGTCCGATGATAATCCTTCCTGATAGTACACTCATCTGTCAGGAATCGCAGGTGATGATTAACTCGCTGAGCCCGTATCACGCAGCGCATAACTGGAAGGTAGTTTGTAGGACTTACTTCTTGAGGTGTTCTGTTCATGTCTGATCTTCGTACACTGTATCAGGAAGTCATACTCGACCATAACAAAAGCCCACGCAACTTTCGGAAAATGGAGGATGCGGACCGGAAAGCTGAAGGGTACAACCCGGTGTGCGGTGATCAGTACACGATCTATCTGAAGCTACATAATGGGCTCATCAAAGAGATCAGTTTCCAAGGATCGGGTTGCGCGATCTCAAAGGCGTCTGCTTCCTTGATGAGCACAATCTTGAAAGGGAAAACAAAGGCCGAAGTGGAAATCCTGTTCGAAAAATTTCACAAATTGGTCATGGGGGAGCTCAACCCAACAAAACATTTGGAAGAGCTCGGTAAACTTGGAGTATTTGCTGGCGTTTCTGAATTCCCCATACGCGTGAAATGCGCGAGCTTAGCTTGGCATGCGCTGCGGGCTGCACTAGAAGCTAAGCAAGAGGTTGTCACGACAGAGTAGGAGATCCGACGCAAGGGTTTGGCACGGCAGCCTTGCTCTCACCCTTTTTGAATACGCAAAATGTTTAGGGGGCAGGATCGAGCTCAAAGGAGTCTGATTGGAAAGTAAGTCGATTAGTACCGTCGAGAAGAGTCTCATCGAGGGACAGGTCATCGAAGCTCTGCGCATGTGCTTTGATCCTGAAATTCCGGTCAACATCTATGAGCTGGGCTTGGTATACGAAGTCAAAGTGGATGATACAGGGGCGGTGGCGATCAAGATGACCCTTACCTCACCTCATTGTCCGGCAGCAGCCTCACTACCAGCCGAGGTACAGGCCAAGGCGAAGGGTGTTCCCGGCGTGACTGACGCCAAGGTCGAAGTCGTCTGGGACCCACCGTGGAACCCCAGCATGATGTCCGAAGCGGCTAAACTTCAACTTGGCATGTAGAGGATCTGAATATTCATCGAAAAAACATTCACCAAGCACGAAAGATTACATCGTGCAAATGAAGAAAGGATATTTCGCTGGAACCACTAGAGACATAGGGGTGACAAGAGCATGCTGAATACAATAAAAATCCGAAGTGAGTTCCCAATTTTTGATCGGATCGTGAAGAGCAAGCCGCTGGTCTATCTTGATAGTGCGGCGACCACGCAAAAGCCTCTCGCCGTCATCGACACGGTGAATGAGTACTATCGCAACTACAATGCAAACGTTCACCGTGGAATTTATGTCATCAGTGAGGAGGCAACGCAACGGTACGAAGAGGCCCGGGATAAGGTTACCAGATTCATCAACGCACCAGCACGAGAAGGAATCGTGTTCACCCGGAATACAACAGAAGCGATTAATCTTGTCGCGAACAGCTGGGGGCGTACAAACTTGAAGCCTGGCGATGAAGTACTCCTGACGCAAATGGAACATCACAGCAACCTCATACCGTGGCAGTTGATCACTCGAGAGAAGCAGGCAAAATTGAAGTTCATCCCTCTCACACCAGAAGGAAGACTTGATCTCGATCAACTTCCAGATTTGCTCACAGAGAGAACAAAGGTTGTTTCTCTTGCTCATGTCTCCAATGTCCTGGGAACGATTAACCCGGTTGCCGAGATTGTCCGCAAGGCGCATGAAGTCGATGCTGTCGTCGTTGTCGATGGCGCGCAGAGTGTCCCGCATATCCCGGTCGATGTTCAGGAACTCGATTGTGATTTTCTTGCCTTTTCGGGCCATAAGATGCTCGGACCGACTGGAATCGGAGTGCTGTGGGGCAACGTGAAGCTTCTTGATGCAATGCCGCCATACATGGGCGGCGGGGAGATGATCAGTGAGGTACAGCTCGAATACGCTACCTACCGAGAGCTGCCGTGGAAGTTCGAAGCCGGAACGCCGAACATCGTCGGTGCAATCGGTCTCGGCGCTGCAATCGACTATTTGGAGAGTATCGGGATAGAAAATCTGCTTGACCATGAGCAAGAACTCTTGGAATACTCGCTTGAAGTGCTTAAGAATTTAAACGACATCGATGTCTACGGTCCGTTTCCGGACCGGAGCGGGGTGATCTCGTTCAACATCAAGGGCGTTCACCCGCACGACGTCTCGACGATTTTGGACGAAGACGCGGTGTTTATCCGTGCAGGTCACCATTGTGCGCAACCGTTGATGCGGTGGCTTGATGTTGCCGCTACCGTGCGCGCCAGTTTCTACCTCTATAACACAAAGGAAGATGCAGACCGACTGGTGGAAAGTCTGAGGAAAGTAAAGGAGATATTTTCTGGTGTCGTTGCTCAGTGACCTGTACTCTGAAATCATTTTGGAACACTACAAACAGCCACACAATTTCGGCGAATTGGAGGGGGCCGAGATCGAAGCAAAGGGGTACAACCGGTCGTGCGGCGATGATCTTCGAATCTTTGTCAAATTGAACGACGGAGTCATTGAGGACCTACGGTTTATGGGAAAAGGCTGCGCTATCAGTCAATCCTCTGCATCGATGATGACTGACCAGATGATCGGAAAATCGCTCGAGGAAGTAAAAGAGTTTGTCGAAGAGTTTCGGAAAATGGTCACGGGGGAGAAAAATTTCCTCGAGGGCGGGGGATTTGAGGAACTAGTTACATTAAAAGGAGTAAAGAAATACCCCACCCGTGTCAAGTGTGCTTCGCTGGCATGGGACACATTGAAAGAGGGGATTTCTGATTTCGAAGCAAGAAACAACGGGTCCGCAACTTGAACAGAAGCACTCTGAAGAAAAACAGGGAGGTATTCCAATGGCAGAAGGAACAGTAGCGGCGAAGTCCAGGGCCAAAGGCGAAATCACCATCACACTGAAAGCCGCAGAAGAAATCAAGCGAATCAAGGCAGAGAACAATGTGCCTGAGTCGATTGGGCTGCGGGTGGGCGTGAAAGGCGGCGGATGTTCCGGGATGTCGTATGTGTTGGCCTTCGATGAAAAGCCAAAAGAAGGGGATGAGACCTTCGAGATTCAAGGCGTCAACGTGTTCGTCGATCAGAAGAGCCTCATGTATCTTTCTGGCACACAGCTAGATTTCACCGACGGCCTGAACGGAACAGGATTCGTATTTAATAATCCTCAAGCGAAGAAGACATGTGGATGTGGTAGCTCGTTTGGTGTGTAGGCAGAACGTAGCTACTGTAATCAAAGGCGGGACATTGATAATTGGCAAATGACTGTTCACGGAGACGGTGCCAGCGATGTCCCGTTTTTCATTGAGCGTTGACTTGTATACAACAGAGGCATACAATGGATAATGAGATTGCAATTCAAGCTGAGATCGTGAGTGATGAGACGTGCCAATTCACTGTGGATCGTGCGGTCTATCCCGACCGCTCGGTATATTTCGCAAGCAGAGAAGCAGCGAAGGGATCACCGCTTGCCGAAGCCCTTTTCGAAATTGAAAACGTTGTCAGTATTTTGGTATCACACAACGTCGTAAAGGTCACAAAGTCAGGCCACGACGACTGGCCCCCCATCGCGAAGAGAGTTGGAGCGATCATCAGAGCTCAATTACAGTCGGGAGTGCCGGCGGTCTCAGAATCGGTGAAAGCCAATCTCCCGCCCGAAAACGTCATCAAGGAAAAGGTGCAACAGCTTTTTGAGACTCAGATCAATCCAGCGGTGGCGCAGCACGGAGGATATGTCGAACTTGTTGATGTAAAGGGCAATGTGGTCTACCTGCAGCTGGGTGGGGGCTGTCAGGGTTGCGGGATGGCCGATGTCACCTTGAAGCAGGGTATAGAGCATGCGATTCGTGAGTCGGTCCCGGAGGCCGGTGACATCCTCGACGTGACCGATCATGCCGGCGGAAGAAATCCCTACTACTCGCCTCAGAAGAAGTAAAGGTTGACATCTCTCGAGAATCCCGACCTTGCCGAAAAACTCGCTGAGAACTCAATCGATCCGCAGTACCGACAGAAGATGAAACGAGTGCTTCTGCTCATACCCACCACCACTTATCGCACTCAGGCATTTGTCGATGCAGCCCGAAGGCTCGACGTACAGATGACCGTTTGTTCTGAGCGTCCGAACGTTTTCGCGGAAAAGAACCCTGGCGGATTACTGACACTCAATTTTGCTGATGTAGAGACCGCTGCATTGACTGTCGTCGAGTTTGCCAAGAGATTTCCCATCGATGCTGTGGTCGGGGTGGACGACCAGACGACGGTAGTCGCGGCTAGGATCGCCGCGGCGTTGTCACTGCGGCACAATTCGCTGGCCTCCGTCTCGGCAGCTCGAAACAAGTACCGAATGCGGGAGGTCCTCAAGCGAAATGGTGTTCGGGTTCCGATGTATGTGCTGTTCTCTATCGACGACCAACCGGGAGACGTTCCGCGAGAGGTAAGCTTTCCGTGTGTGCTGAAGCCGCTGATGCTCTCGGCGAGTCGCGGTGTCATGCGAGCAGACAATGAAGAAGAGTTTGCTACCGCATTCCACCGGCTTGGGAAAATTCTTCGTGCATCGGAATTTGCCTCCGACGAGGCCGGGCGACAATGTCTCGTTGAAAATTTCGTTCCTGGAAGGGAGGTTGCATTAGAGGGGCTTCTGGTGAAGGGAAAGTTCAAACCCCTTGCGATATTTGACAAACCGGATCCGCTCGATGGTCCGTTCTTTGAGGAAACAATCTACGTAACACCCTCGCGTCTTTCTCAGAATATTCAGGAGGAGGTCATTTCGTGCGCCGACAGGGCAACTAGAGCGCTCGATCTTGAAGAAGGTCCCGTGCATGCGGAACTTCGCATCAATGACGAAGGATCCTGGGTTATTGAGATCGCAGCGAGATCGATTGGGGGCTTCTGCTCTCGAGCGCTGCGCTTTGTTCAATCGAGCACTATGGGAAACAGACTGCCCGGCCTCACTCGGGCAGGTATTTCATTAGAGGAGTTGATTCTCCGCCATGCACTCGGTACGGAGATCGAGTCGGTCCAGCGTGAGTCCAAATCCTCCGGCGTGATGATGATACCGATTTCTAAGGCTGGCGTCTTGACGGAAGTGAGAGGACTACGGGGGGCGAAAGCAGTGAAAGGGATTGAGGATATCATCATTTCTTCGTATCTTGGGGACGCGTT
>JBHHZW010000171.1:0-5378 GCA_046758305.1 Bacteroidota bacterium
CTGCTAGGGTTTTCTGAACAGATCGGAGCAAGGAGAGTTTCGAGAGCACTTCCGTAAATCCCATGACGGATAATTCCTTTACATGGTACACGAGTTCCATTCCCTCTCGTTTCATCTTATCCCCACCGATCCCGAACACATCGATCCGTGGATCCTGTGCTTTCAGCTCATGGACAACGCCGGAACCGTGCAGGTCTCCCGAAGCCTCACCTGCTATCATTAAGACTCGTTCGATCATCGCTCGACTGCACCTGTATGTTACCCGCAACCACGCTGGCGGCGAAGCTCGTCTGCCAGTGGTCGAACAAACGGAGCGACCATGTCGCACCCGCCCTTCCGTCACCCCATCCGAAATGCTTCTCGTCTCCGCAGAGCCGCTTGCCACCGTTTTCGGATTCGTTTCTGCGACAAGAGTTTCTCGAGACGATCGATCACGTCCTCGAACGTATGAAACTCATAGAATGAGATGTTCTGAGACTGACAGTACGCGATCAAGGCTCTCTTGGCGAACACGACGTCCGCGTACCTTGCCGGACAGAAGTCCGACCGGCCATCGCCGATGTACACAATGACATCGTCATCTCCCGATAGGGTCAACACATGATTGCGCTTGCAGTTGGCGCACTGCGTACATTCCGCATCCGCGTACGGGAACGACGGCACGATGCGGCCGTCATTAGTGAACTCCAGATGGTTCGCGAAATATTCCACAGCACGATTACCATCTCCGCCGGGTACGAAACCGTGCTGACGAAGCATTTCTTCGAGATAGATGTCGAAGCCATCGCTGAGCAGGAAGAATGGAATCCCTCGCTCTGTACAAAAATCTACGAAGGAGGAGAAGTAAGGATCGAGTACCTGCTGGCGAGCAAATGCGCGAAGTTGGTCCGAGGTCAAATTCCGAACGGTCTCACATCCCCTCCTCCAATACTCCTTCGCTTCTATCTTCCCCTGTTCATAAAGCCGGATGATTTCACCGCATCGGGACGTGCCGAATGTTTGAAAAAACAAATCCCCAACATCGCTCACGGCGACGGTCCCGTCGAAGTCACAGAAAATGCGCAATCCCACCGGTGTTCTTCGGATCTCCTATGCAGGTGTCGTGACGGCTGCGCCTTCGCGGAAACGCACGGAAACGATCTTGGAGACTCCCTCCTCCTCCATCGTCACGCCATACAGCCTACTGGCGGATTCCATAGTCCGCTTGTTGTGCGTCACGACGATGAATTGGGTATTGTCACAGAATTTCCGGAGGATTCGTGTGAATCGGTCAATGTTCGAATCATCGAGCGGAGCATCGACTTCGTCCAGGATGCAGAACGGACTCGGTTTGACGAGATAGATCGCAAACAGCAGCGCGGTCGCCGTCAATGCTTTCTCGCCGCCGGAGAGCAGGTCGATCGAAGTCGGCCGCTTTCCACGCGGCTTCGCAGTGATTTCAATCGCGGCCTCCAGGGGGTCCACACCCTCCTCGAGCTTCAAGTCACACTCGTCCCCTTCGTCGAACAAGCTCTTGAAGGTTTTGATGAAATTCTCCCGGATCTGCGCGAACGTATCCATAAATTTCTTCTGCGCCGTGCTGTTGATCTCCTCGATTGTATCGAGGAGCGTCCGTTCCGCTTCATTCAAGTCATCACGCTGCGCCGTGAGGAAATCCACCCGTTCTTTTTCTGTTTTATAGTGGTCGAATGCCTCAAAGTTGATCGGACCGAGCGAACGAAGCTTTCCTTTCAGCACTCGCACTTGCTCGCGCGCCTCGGAGAAGCTAAATAGGTCATCTTCCGGATAGGTCTTCAGTTTCAACTCCGCTTCAAATTCGTCACGGGCCAACTGCCTCAGGTTTTCTGCTTTCAACTTGAGCTCGGAAATCTTTTTCTCAAGCTCAAAGGTCATGTTCAAGGATTGGTCATGGCGCGAACGCTCGTCTCTGATTCGTGACTCCAGTTCATGGATCTCTCCACGCTTCCGACTGAGCTCTCGTTCGATTTCCTTCAAACCATCCCGAGCGGTAGTAAGCTCCGACTTCAATTGCCCACAAATTTCCTGGCCTTCCTCGACCTCGGTGCGGATCCGCCCGATCTCCACGCGCGCCTGCGCAATTTCATCGCCCCGCATCTTGGCGCTCTCGGCCAGGGTCGCGATCGTCGTCTGCGCGTATTCCAGTTGATTTTGAACGTTGGTCTTCTCACCTTGGAGACGAACAAGTTGTGTTCGCAGATCATTGACGATGCGCGATTTCTCGCTCCATACATTCTCCAGATCGCTGAGTTCGCGTGCCAGCGCACTCGAGACCCCTTCGAGTCCGCTCTTCTCGCGCTGGAGCTCCTCGACATCCGGGACAAAACTCTCCATCGCCTGCTGCAGGGAGGTTCGTTCCGCTTCGAGTGTTTCGATCTCCTGTTCGCTCCGTTCAACAGTCTCCTTCGCTCGCCTTTTTTCGAATTCCACTTGCGCGATCTGCATTTCGACCGATGTCACTTTCTGTTCAATCGACTTGACATGCTCCCGTGCGACCTTCAGATCAATGCTGTTTCCCTCTTCGACTTTGCGCTCCAACGTCTCCCGGAGCACGGTGAGTTCCTTCTGGAGATCTGCAAGTTCTCGTTTCAACTCCTCGATCTGGCTGCGCCTCCCGACCACGTCAACCTTGTCACGATTCAGACTCCCTCCCTTGAGCACTCCTGCGCTCGTGACGATTTCGCCGTCGACAGTTACACACTGTAAGCCGCCTCCTTTTGTGATGATGCGGTTCGCGACCTGCAGGTCGTCGACGACGAGCGTCCGATCGAACAGATAGCTGAACAGGCCACGATATCGCTCATCGAACTGCACTAAGTCAACCGCCCACCCGTGCACACCCGGCGTAGGAAGGATTCCGGCGGTGTTTGAGGTGAGGGGAAGCCGGTCCAGGCAGATAAAAGTCGCCTGCCCTTTTTGATGCGCCCTCAGCAACTCCACTCCCCGATAGGCGTCTTCCATGGAACTGACGACGATGTACCTCGCGACCTCCCCCAACGCAGCTTCAATCGCAGTGCTGAACCGATCTTCCGTGCGCAGTGCCTCTCCGACGGTCACGTGTGAGATGTCTGACCAATCTACACCGGTGAGGAGGTACTTCGTTCCTTCTGAAAACCCGTCATAGCTTTCAACCAGACCTCTGAGAAACTCGACGCGAGAATTTTTCCGGTCGATTTCCGCCCGGACCTCGAGGAGTCTACTCTGAAGACCGTCCACCTCCGTTTTCAGCTCTTGTTTTCGCGTTTCCTGCTGGTAGAACTCCATTTCTGCTTGCACGAACGTTTTTCGCAATCCCTTGTCGCTCACGCTCAACTTCGCAATCTGTGCCTCGTTTCGCTCAACTTCGAGCGCGTAGGCCTTGATGTCTTCGTGTGCTCGCTCGATTCGCCCGGAGATATTCTCGATCCGACTGCGAATGCGATCCTGCTCCCCACGCTTTTCGGCTATACGCTGAATGAGCGCTATCAGCGCATCGTGGTGTGCCTTCGCTTCCTTGCGCTTCCGGTTCAGACTTGTGTCAAGAGCTTCAAAGTCTCGCTTCGACTCCTCGTGCTCCCGGGCAACGTCTTCCACTTTCGCCTTCAAGCCGTCAATCACCTGATGAAGCTTCACCCTCTCCCGCTCCAGCCCGGCCTTCCGGTCAGAGAGTTCCACCCGTTCGCGTTCATACCGCGAGATGTTCACCTCGAGTGACTTGCGACGCTCCCGAGCCAACACGATCTCCTGCTCAATCTGATGAATTTTTTCGCCTTGCGCACTGAGATCTTTCTGCGCTTCGCTCATCTTCTGTTCGACTTCTGACGATTCCGTTCGCAGTACCTCGAGCAATGTTTCTTCGCTCGAAAGTTCCTCGTCGATCTGGTTCTTGTGTTCAACAGCCTGCCGCAGCTCATCCTCCAGCGGACCGATCTTCTCCATCGCCCGAGCGTAGTCGCGCTCGAGGAGGTCAACCTCCAGAGCGCGAAGACTACTGGAATACTCGTTGTACTGCTCTGCTCGCTTCGCTTGGCGCTCCAGGGAGTTGACCGTTTTCTGGACTTCCTTCACGATATCGTTCACCCGCACAAGGTCTTGCAGCACGCTCTCAAGCTTCCGGTAGGCGGCCTTCCGACGATGTTTGTACTTTGTGACGCCGGCCGCCTCTTCGAACAATCGCCGACGTTCATCCGTCTTATCGCTCAGAATGGTCTCGACCATCTTGAGCTCGATCACTGAGTACGCGTCTGGACCCATACCGGTGTCCATGAACAAATCGAGGATGTCCTTCAATCGGCACGGAATCCGATTCAGCAGATATTCGCTCTCTCCGGACCGATAGACGCGACGTGTTAGAGTAACTTCCGCATACTCGGTCGAGAGAATACCCTCGGTGTTTTCGATGGTCATCGATACTTCAGCCATGCTCAACGGCTTGCGATTCTTCGTGCCGTTGAAAATCACTTCCTCCAGCAAGTCGGTGCGAAGCGTAGAAGAGCGCTGTTCTCCCAAGACCCACCGGATAGCGTCCACGATATTCGTCTTGCCACACCCGTTCGGCCCGACGATGGCAGTGATGCCCGTGTCGAAGCTCAGCTCCACCTTCTGCGCGAAGGACTTGAAGCCAATAAGTTCAAGTTTCGATAAGTACATACGTTCAGACCGTGGTTGTGTGAGAGACGAGCATTAGTTCGTGCTGTTGACGACGTTGACTATCAGCTTGATGTAGTCGCCAGTCGACTGGGTGTAGTCGTAGTAACCGAACACCGTCGCCAGAAAGATCACGGAGATCACGATACCCGTGGCGTACACTTTGACCGGAATCACATCGTAGATGATCGAGACCCCTTTGAGGATGCGAAAGTAGACCCAGGTCAGGAGGAACGCGAACAGGAGCAGTGAGGGAATCACGTAAACTTCACTCTCCATGATTCGGTAGAGAATCATTCCGACCGGGATGAAGACGACTACCGGTATCGCAGCCCACATGGTCACCGAGTATGCATGGAAAAGGAAAATCCTCGTTTTCACGAAAAGGGAGAAGACCTTGATCACTCCGACCACAATGAAGAGGATCCCGTAGAACGCGAGCGAAAAGTACAGGATGCATTCGACGGGACTCCAGACGAGATAGACTATCTTCTCCTTCAGGGAATCGAACACCAGCATATGAGTAAGCAGATAATCCAGTGCTAGACTGTCGCGGAATTTGAGTAACACGCTCGAGCTGACGATGGCGAGCGTGATCGAAACAAAGAGGCCGATGAGGGAGGTTTCGACGTACGAAATAACCCGTTGGTCTCGGATATCGGCAAAAAAGTTATAGGAGCGCATAAGGGACCGATGGACGTTTTCGCGGAACCGACGGTTGCTGTTGTAGAAGT
>JBHHZW010000172.1:0-5352 GCA_046758305.1 Bacteroidota bacterium
AAGGAGATGGCGCGCGATGTCCTTGATGTACTCACCTTGGTAGTAGTCATCTGGAAATGTAACTGGTTCAGCCAGCAACTCGAGATACCGCAGCCGCACCGAATCGCCGAGCACGCGCATCTGTCGGCCTGCATTATTAAAGTAATACTCTCGCGTAACGTCGTGCCCAGTCCATTCCAGCAAATTCGCGATCGTATCACCGAGAACGGCATTCCGGCCATGACCGACGGTAAGCGGACCAGTCGGATTCGCGCTCACGAACTCAACCTGAGTTTTCTTGTTCCCACCTGCCTCAGACCGGCCGTACCGTGAACCTTTCTCGAGAATTTCGCGGAGCTGTTGAAGATAGAACTTATCTTTGAACCAGAAATTGATGAATCCGGGTCCGGCAATTTCCACTTTTTCGACGAGGTCGCTCTCGAGCTCCAGACGGGAAACGATGTCGCTCGCTAACTTCGTCGAATTCCTCCTGACGGACTTTGCCAGCACCATTGCAACGTTCGTCGTCAAATCCCCGTGTTCAGCCTGCTTCGGACGCTCGAACGTCGGCTTCGGACGGTCGGGAAGGTTCAGAGACCGGAGAGCTGTTTCGACTTTTTCCTGCAAGTATTGTCTCATGCCTTCGTCCGTTTCTTCACCACCGGGGATCTCCTGTGTTTTCGTGCCAGCACCGCATCCTCGACTTGTTCAAACTTGGCATCTCCCCAGAGTTTTTCCAAATTATAGAATTGTCGGATCCGCTTCTGGAATATATGCACCACAACGTCCACATAGTCGAGGAGAACCCACCGCAGCTGGCTGATACCTTCGTTGTGCCAGACCCTAATCCCATCCTCCTCCAGACGTTCGACCACTGCATCCGCGATCGCCTTAACCTGCGTGTCCGTATCGGCGGAGCAAACGACAAAAAAATCCGTCATCGAAGTAAGTTTCCGAAGGTCCATCACAAGCACATTCGACGCTTTCTTTGTCAGCGTTAGGTGTGCAATCCTCTTCGCTAAGATCTTGGAGGTCAAACGATTATTCCCCCACGCTCTTTGATAGAAATCCTTTTGCTATGGACGATATGGCTGCAGCTGGTTATAGTTCTTCCCAATGACAATCGAGACATCGAGAAAGTACTCTTGGGTCACCTGCTGGATTACGTTTGATCTGGGAATCCCCAGAACAGCAGCGACATGCATGGCGGCGTCAAGGTCGCCAACGCGGTCGACAACAACCGATTCTTCGACGTCGAATGTATTGTGGTTCCCCACTTCGACGACATCGATCCCGTGCACTTTAAGGTATTGAGCAAACTGGAGTGCGACGCCGGATACTCCACACCCGTTCAGCACATCACCGCGGGGAACCTTCGAGAGCGACTGCGACGCTACAGGAGCTGTTTGATCCTTAGGAATGCTTGTCACGAGTGCGATCGCGAGATAGGCGACTAGGAAAACGAGGCCGAAGAGAACAACATTCAGTAACCAAGTTTGGAGGGTGCGTACTTCCAACACTGATTGCCGCACAATCATCGAGACGAGACCTCCCGATGCATCACAGAAAACAAAAACCGAGTTCCTGGTCCACGCACTCTGTCTTCTCGCCCAGGCTTTCTCGGTTCGCCCGAAACAACGTATGTGGTACTGTCACTATCGGAGACAGACTCCTCGGTTATCGATACGGCCCGTAAAATGGATTGTAGTAGGGAGAATACATTCCAACGGGAAGCTGTTGATATTGAAGTCGGATGTAGAAATTCTCCCAGGGTCGATAGTTGAGTTCCGCGTTGCTGATGTAGACTTTGTTGAGGTCGTCTGTTCCGAATGAGCTGTACGGTGAATAGAGCATGCTCACATCGACCCGAACATCGAGTGGATCCGCAAGTTTGTAAAACAAGCTGTTCGTATAGCTCGCCAGGGAAATCCCTCGTCCCCCAAACGATGCATACGACATCGAAAATTGGTGTCGCATCACCAAATTGTTCAGGCTAAGCCAGCTCAAGAAATACGCTGGAGAGGAACGACGAACCAAAGATTCAGACACTTTCGGCCTCTCCTCGCGATTCTGCTTAAACTGGGCGTTACCAACCTGAGTGAAACTGCACACGCCCACGAAGACACCCACCACCAGGACCAGAGCTCGTTGCATGAAGACCCTCTTGCCTGTCAAGCCATCGTCGATGCCATCAATCTTAATGATTATACTCAAATCTCAGTTCAATGTCAATAGCCATTCACCCACTGCGAGCATCACGAACGCGGGCGGTACAGCTTCCTTACATAATCCAGCTCTTCAGCTGAATTCACTCCGCTGGTTTCTTGCGGCCGTTCGGCTTTCAACGCCGCCACCTTCCATCCACGGTTCCAGAAATACTCAAAAACATCAGTTAAGTAGTACTCATGCTGGGCATTCTCCGGTGTGATAAACCGCAAGGCCTCGAAGAGCTCTGCTTTCTTAAACACGTAGACGCCGGAATTAATTTCCCGGATTTGCCACGACTCGGGGTCAGCATCTTTTTCCTCCGCGATTTTTTCCAGCGTGCCGTTGGCGTTGCGCACAACACGCCCGTAGCCTTTAGGATTCGCTAATTCTGCCGTCAAAACCGTCGCTACCGCCCGAATTTGCCGGTGCCTGCGCAACAAACGCTCGAGCGTACGTTGTGTCAGGAGCGGCACATCACCGGAAAGGACCAAAACACTGCCGTCAAAAGCTCGGAGTGCCCCTTCGGTCTGCATAACTGCATGACCTGTCCCCAGCTGTTCCAACTGATCGACGAATTCGGCTGACGGGAACAATGTGCTGATGTGGTTGACGACCAGCTGCTTCTGATGGCCGACAACGATGATCACTCGTTGAGGATGAAGGCTGAATGCTAATTGAGTCACATGCTCCACCATCGGCCGGCCGTCGAGTTGGTACATGACCTTAGCCGTTTCAGGATTTCTCATTCGTATTCCCTTGCCAGCGGCAAGGATGATGATAGCTAGTCGTTGTTCAGGAGGAGTCAAACTGCATCGTCCTTCAGATCGTGAAAGAAGTATTGTCGATCAAACGCGTATTTCCGATTCTCACTGCCAACGAGATCAGAACGCTCTGATTCGATTCGAGGGCTCCTAACTCAGTCAGTCGTTCGCCATCAGCGATCGAGATGTAATCCACCGTGGCATTCTTATTCCTCTCGATGAGTTTCTTCATAGCAGATATTACCGCCTTGCCGTTCCGCTCGCCATTTCGAATCATCCGCTCCGCCAGCTGCAACGACTCGTAGATGATGACCGCATCTTTTCTCTCCTCCGGAGAGAGATAGAGGTTGCGCGAGCTCATCGCGAGGCCGTCCGGTTCACGGACGATGGGAGCAACGATAATATCCACGTCAAAATTCAGGTCCCGCGTCATCTGCTTGATAACCACCGCCTGCTGAGCATCCTTTTGCCCGAACACCGCCACGTGAGGCTTCGTGATGTGGAGCAGCTTAGTAACGATCGTCGTCACTCCGAGAAAGTAGATCGGTCGCGACTTGCCTTCGAACACCTCAGTGATGTCCTTGACCTCTACATACGTGAGATAGGGCTCGGGGTACATGTTTTTCGTATCGGGACAAAACAGAATGTCAGTTCCAGCTTCTTCGGCCAGTCTTCGATCACGGTCGAAATCCCGCGGGTACTTCTCAAAATCCTCATGCGGTGCAAACTGGGTAGGGTTGACGAAGATAGACGTAATCACGACGTCCGAGTGATCCTTCGCGATGCGGATGAGGCTCAGATGTCCTTCATGCAAATAGCCCATCGTCGGAACTACACCGATGCGTTTGCTCGAGAGACGCAACTCTTCGGACACTCGTTGCATTTCGTGTGAACTGGATATGACGCGAGCTTTCGTGACTGTCACAGAACGTTCCATGTGCCTGTTTAGACTTGCAGGGAAACTTCACGTTCTCGGCCTAGTGAAGTCGTGGTCAACACCTAACGTCCTTTGCGCTCGGCTCCCTAACCGTCCCTAAATAACCTTCTTTCCCAACGCCGATTCTAACAACTCCACAGGAAACTCAGCAGACTGGTTCTTGATATCGAGGATGGTTGATCTCTACGATCTCCATCAAGGTCAAGCGACAGGGTCATCTTTCGAAAATTGCCCCCTACGGATGTCTGATGCAAAAGACCAAGGCCGTTCGGCACCGCAACACACATTCCATTGATCTGGACAACCATACACCATCACGAAGGAACCCGCTTGAGGTTCGTCTCTTCGAGATCAGCGTCTCTGGTCCAAATGCATGCGCTGAGGGTTCTGGATTTCTAAGATGATTTCCAAAGAAGTCGGAGGAGCTTCGTCACTGTCGATTTCATTTCTTTGCGATGAACGATCAGATCGAGAAACCCGTGCTCGAGCAGGAATTCCGAGCGCTGAAAACCCGGTGGAAGGTCTTTCCCGACTGCCTGCTTGATGACTCTCGGTCCTGCAAAGCCGATGAGGGCACCCGGTTCTGCGATGTTCACATCGCCAAGCATCGCGTAACTTGCAGTCACGCCGCCCGTCGTAGGGTCGCTCATGATGGAGAGATACGGAATTCCCGCCCTCGAAAGCCGCGCAAGCTTTGCGCTCGTTTTTGCCATCTGCATAAGCGACAACGCAGCTTCCATCATCCGCGCACCCCCACTCGATGAGACAATAATGAGGGGCGTTCTTGTCTTCCACGCCCTGTCGATGGCGCGAGCAACCTTCTCGCCGACCACCGAGCCCATACTGCCGCCGATAAACGCAAAATCCATGCACCCGATCACGACCGACATGCCGCTGATTGCTCCCGTGCCCGTCCGGATCGCATCGTACAGATTCGTCTTCTTGATCGCCTCCTTGATACGATCTTTGTACCGCTTCGTATCCTCAAACTCGAGAGGGTCCGTTGACCGCATCTTTAGGTCCAATTCTTTGAACGAACCCTCGTCGATGACAATTGACAGGTAGTCGTTGCTTCCGATCCGAAAATGATAGTTGCACTTCCCGCACGTCCAGAGGTTTTGCTCCAACTGATTCTTATGGATGATCTCTCCACATCCTCCACACTTCGTCCACATCCCTTCCGGAATATCCTTCCTGCGACTCTCTCCGGATATGCTTTCCTTGGTCCTTCGGAACCACGCCATCAGTGTGCCCTTAAAAAGCTGGAACGGTCAGACGTTCACTAGAAATTCCTTGAGGTACATCGGTTCGAGTTCCGCAAGATCGAACGTTTTGCCTTCCCGCATCATTTCAAGGCCCAGTGCAGCGACTGCTTGGGCACTGACGCTTCTAAGCTCAAGCGGCACAGCTGAAATCCCTCTCCAGTCCTCGTCGCTGCGCTTCAGACTCCTCATTCGCTCGATAGAG
>JBHHZW010000173.1:0-5330 GCA_046758305.1 Bacteroidota bacterium
GGACTGATTAAGGTTGATGGGGGACAATACATATAATCGCTATGGCTGAAATTTATGAACGCAACATAAATATCTCGGTATCCAAGCTGAGCGAGAAGGAGGTATTGACGAAGGCCTCCCTTCTCGACTTGAACCACAACATCAGAGTCGAGTTGACTGTGGACGTTGCGACAAAAACCATCATCGACGCGCAGGCCCAAATGGTCAAGTCTCCGTTTAGCATTTGCCAGCAGACGCTGAAGAAGCTACAAAATGTCATTGGCATGAAGATCGAGCGAGGCATCCACAAGAAGTTGGTCGACACCCTGGGACATTCTGACGGCTGCACCTATTTGGTGGACCTTACGATGGAAGCGCTGCGTCTGAGTGCAAACGTGCTGCTGGGGTTCACTCATTTCGGTGAGGAGTGGCGGGAGCGAAAACTCTCCGACAATGAGTTCATTGCTCAAGTCAAACCATTTCTCAAGAATTCGTGCTTGCCATTTAAGGATGAGAAAGCATGAAGGCATATGAATTTGTCACAATCGTCGACGGAGGCGAGGCTGCATCGCTTGTGCTGAATCGCTCGCCGCTCAACATTATGAACATTGCCATGCTGGAAGAGATAAATGCCGCGCTCGAGGAGCTTCAGAAGCTCCCGAATGCCAAGGTTTTCCTTATCAAAGCAAAAGGGAAAGCATTCTCTGCCGGCGTGGACGTCGCGGACCACACAGCAGAGAAGATCGAGGATATGATGCGCGAGTTGCACCGTATGTTTGAATTACTCCATGGCTTCAGGCTCCCCACGATTGCTGTCGTCGACGGTCCGGCGTTGGGAGGCGGCTGCGAGTTGGCGCTCTTCTGCGACTTGGTCATTGCTTCGGCGCGTGCAACGTTTGGTCAACCCGAGGTGAAGGTTGGAGTATTTCCGCCGATTGCTACAGCGATTCTCCCTCGACTGGTCGGACGGAATCGAACGCTAGATCTCTTGATGAGTGGCGAAACAATCTCAGCTGCAGAGGCAGAGCGCATCGGTATGATCAACAAGAAATTCCCCGTTGAGGACTTTGCCAAACATGTGAGCGAATTCGTTGGAAAGCTGACCGTGCATAGCAAAGTCGTTCTGGAGATGACGAAACGTGCGGTCGACGGCGGACTTTACCGTCCTTGTATGGAAGCGATGCAGCGTGGAGAAGAGTTGTATATGCGTGAGATGATGAACACAGAAGATGCTCATGAGGGTCTGAAAGCATTCTTGGAGAAGAGACAGCCTGTATGGAAAAACAGATAACGAATATAACGCCGACGTTCGAAGAACGAATCGAACACTACCGCGCTATTGTCGATGACGTCTCCTTCCCAACTGTGAGAGAATGGAAAGCGAATCATCCTGGCAGCAAAGTTGTTGGGATGTTTCCGGTGTACACGCCGTACGAACTTCCTCATGCAATGGGAATGCTTCCTGTCGGGCTGCAAGGTGCTGGTGGCAAAATCGAGATCGATCATGCTGATTCGCGTATCCAGTCGTTTGTCTGCTCGATTGCGCGTTCCACGCTGGAGTTAGGCTTGACCGATCGGTTGAAGGACTTCGATGCGGTGTACTTCACCTCTATTTGCGACGTGGCGCGGAATCTTTCCGGTGTGTGGCAAACAAACTTTCCGCGTCAACTTGTCGAGTATATCCATTTCCCACAGAATGTGACGTCGCGGGCTGCGGCTGTCCATTATCGGGCGGAATTGCAGCGCCTGCTGAGGAACCTCGAGGCGCTCGGCGTGAAAAAGCTGACGGACGCCGCGTTGACCGAAAGTATTGCCACATACAACCGCAACCGCGCGCTGTGTTCGCGGTTGTACGAAATCAGGCAGGCAACTCCTTGGCTGCTCTCGACCTATGAGGCGTATATTCTTCTGCGCATCGGTACGCTGATTCCTGTCGAAGAGCACTCGCAAATCCTCGAGGAGGTCATCCCTGCGATCGGCACTCGGGACCGCAAAACGCGAGACTATGTCCGTGTCGTCCTCGAAGGAAGTTTTTGCGAGCAGCCGCCGCTGGAGCTCTTGCAAGTGATCGAGGAGGCAGGGTGTTACATCGTGAATGACGATCTGCTTTTGCATTCTCGGTGGTTCAGTCAGCCTGTGGCCGTAGAAGGCGATCCGCTTCATGCACTGGCAACCAGTTACATCCTGCATAGCGTTTCGTCGTCCGTTCGTCACTACGGCAACAAACCTCGCAAGCAGGAATTCCTCGAGAAAGTAAACGCCGCAAACGCGGACGGGGTCATCTTCTGCGCGCCGAAGTTCTGTGATCCGGCACTGCTCGATTACGTGATGCTCAAAGATGAGCTGGAAAAACAGGGTGTTGCGTATTTCGCATTTGAGTATGAAGAAAAAATGGGTGTGTTCGAATCTATCCGAACCCAGATTGAGACATTCGTGGAATCAGTGCTGTTTTTTTCATAGGCTGCAAATGACTGACGAGAGATACAATTACCAAGGCATGGGCCGTGAGTATCAGAAGAAGATACTCACAGCCTGGTACGAGCGGCTGCAATCGGCACAGGATGATGGGCAGAAAGTGGCGTACCTCTTTGTGCCGGGGAATATCGCCGAGTTTTTGCGGGTCTTCGACTTCGAGCTCGTGTTCCCGGAAGTCAATGCGCTTCAGTGTGGTGTGCGCAAAATCTCGGGCGATTACATATTGAAGGCTGAGGACGTGGGTTACTCACCCGACGTGTGCGGCTACGTCAAGAACGACATCGGCATGATGCTCGCCGGGAACATTGGGCCCTCTGGTCACCGAATACCAAAGCCCGATTTGCTTCTCTGCACTTACTGCGGATGCACAACCTTCATCAAGTGGTTTGAGGCACTATCCCATTACTACGATGTACCGATCGTCATGTTCGACGTTCCTTACTTGCGCCGCGGAATCATCGATGACGCTGACCGCCAGTACATCATCGACCAGCTCAAAGAGTTAGGGACCATTTGTGAGCGCATCACCGGAAAGAAGTACGACCATCACAAGTTGGTGGAGATTACCAAGCGTTCCGCCGAAGCGGAAGATCTTTGGGTGCAGATTCTCCACTCGGCGAAGCAGAAACCATCGCCGTTCGACGCGTACTTCGAGGCGGTCTTCTTCATGGCCCCCATCTACGTTTTGCGTGGGTTGGCAGAGTGCACGGATTACTACCACCAGGCGTTGAAGGAAATTCAGGAGCGTATGGAACACGGCATCGGCCCCATCCCCGAAGAAAAATTTCGGGTCATCGTCGAGGGTCCCCCACCGTGGCCCCATTTCCGGACATTCTGGGAACTGCTGAAAAAATGGGGCGTGTGTGCCGTTGCATCAAGCTATTCGAAAGTCGGCGGCTTTTGGGATCACGGTTTCCGTCACGATCCGGCCCATCCCCTTCAGAGCATCGCCGACTACTGTCTCACGTGCTATACCAATCTCAATCTCCCCACGCGAATGGAGCTGCTGAGAACGTATGCAGAGGAGTATCGAGCGGATGCTATCGTCATCCACTCCGTTAAGTCGTGCCGTTCGTTTTCCGTCGGACAGGCAGATATGCGTGAGCAGTTCGCCCGCAAGTGGAATATCCCAACGCTACTGATTGAGAGTGACCTCGCTGACCCACGCTATTTCCAGGCGGCACAATTGCGGAATAGGATTGATGCGTTCTTCGAGGCATTGGAACATCGGAGATTGGTGAGGGTGTGAAACAAGAACCGAAAGATGACCAAGACGATATTCAGAGGAACAAATGCTAGTAGCAGGTGTTGATGTCGGTTCGATAGCGACGAAAGCAGTTATCCTCAACGAGAATGCGGAGATCGTCTCACGAGGTATCATAAACACTGGTGCCAATGTGGTGAAGGCAGCGGAAAAGGTCTTTCAGTTGACACGGCAATCGGCGAAGCTGGAGGAGTGGGACGTGGCGTACACCGTCGGCACTGGCTATGGGCGCTATAAGGTGTCGTTCGGTAACGCACAGATAACGGAGATCTCGTGCCATGCTCGTGGTGCATTCGACCTTTTTCCGAATACACGCAGGATTCTCGACATCGGGGGACAGGACACGAAGGCGATCAAAATAAACGAGAAGGGAGAAGTTGTTGATTTTTGCATGAACGATAAGTGTGCCGCTGGTACCGGTCGCTTTCTTGCGGCAGCAGCGGAAGTTATGGGGATTTCCCTTGATGAACTCGGTGACATGGCGCTTCGCTCAAACAATCCTCTTCGCATCACGAATGTCTGTACGGTATTTGTCGAAACCGAAATCATGAATCATCTATCCAAGGGAAGACGCCCGGAAGACATTCTCGCGGGCGTTCATCTATCCATTGCGGCGCGCTCGGTCAGCCTACTGCGCCGTGTCGGCATTGAACCAGAGATCACGTTCACCGGCGGCGTGTCGCGGAACAAGGGGATGGTCGGCGCACTGCGGGAGAAGCTAGGCATGAAGATCAACGTGAGCGACGACTCACAATTCATTGGAGCGTTTGGCGCTGCGTTGTTTGCTCTTGAGCGGGCGAAAGCACGGCATCCTGGTGAGGTTGTGACAGTGAAGGAGGCGATGCGATGAATAGTGCGCCTGTCCCGCTCACAGGGCGGGCCGAGATCTCGTCCCGATCCCGACTTGCGGCGAAGCCGCCACTTCGTGGTCGGGAGGACGGACAATCGCAGAATGGACGCTACATCGCCGGCATTGATGTTGGCACAAGGATGACGAAGTGCGCCGTGTACGATATCCCCGCGGAACAATTCGTATCCCGTTCGACTCTTTTTACCGGTCACAATCTTGCACTTGCGTCGGCAAAGGCTCTTGAGGAAGCATGCCGACATGGGGGAGTGAACCCGGAGGAGATTTCGTATGTTGCCTCAACGGGGTACGGACGATTCCAGGTACCCATGCGTTACATCCAGATCACCGACATTACCTGCCATGCCATGGGCGGAAAGTATCTCTTCGTTAACACGACGAGTGTCCTTGACGTCGGTGCCCAGAACACTAAGGCAATGCGCGTTGACGAGAACGGGCGTGTCGTGAAGTTCAAGATGAACGACAAATGCGCCTCGGGTGCGGGTAGGTTCTTAGAACGCATCGCAAAAGGACTTGAGCAAGAACTCGAAGAGATAGGTGAACTCTCGCTCCGCTCAAAGGACCCGCAACCAATTAGCTCCATCTGCGCAGTTCTTGCTGAATCGGAGGTCATCAACCTTGTCACCTTTGGTTATCCCGTCGAGGATATCTTGATGGGGGCGCACCTGTCGATTTCCGACCGCATCGTTGCCCTGGTGAGGCAGGTCGGCATCGACGGCGAGGTAACGCTGACGGGTGGCATCA
>JBHHZW010000174.1:0-5311 GCA_046758305.1 Bacteroidota bacterium
TGGGAGAATTGCGTCGATCATTTGCAGTCTTTCGGCGGTGTTGAAAATCCTTGGAACGTTCTACGTTCCGTGCTCGACGTGCACAGTGAATTGGAAACCCCCCAACGGCTCCCCTTTCGAACGGGGGATTGAAGATAGGCAATGGTCACGAGGCAACATATCAGTCGGAGAGACACTACAACAGTTTGACACGCCACTTCGATGTAACGAATTCGCATTTGATCAGGAACCGCTGCAACCGTGTTCTGTTCCAATCAGCTCTTCGAGAGTCCTCATGAACGTCTATGAAGCATTCCAATTTCCAGTTCCCGTCATCAGCTACTGCGTGCTCCACCAGGCAAGAAAAAATGTGGAAAGGGGGGATTACCTTCGAACGACGCGCCAGCTGCACGAACGGGTCAGGGAGGAGTCAGAAAAACTCGCGTGGACCTTCCGGAGGGAGCACAACGAGGCCTTCGCGAAGACTGTGGAGCTTATCAATTCGCGTCTGAGACCCTTCCTGCAAACGCCCATCAAGACCGATGAAGAGGAAGTCCGGAAGGTCATCAGAGAGGGTCTGGAACAGCTCTCTCCCGACCCTCTCGGTGGACTGGTCCGCCACATTGCTGGCGGGCTGGGTGGCCTTCAGATTGGGTCTACATGGTCTGCGGAGGGTATGTTTGTTCCGGTAAGCTCGGACCATGCGATGATCAAACGGATGGCGAAAGAAGGGAGGGAGTACTTCGGTTCCTTAGGATTTCAGGCTGACAAGGGTGCTGGAAGGATGTTCGAGTCCATGTTTGTTGTGGAGGGAGGTTTAAACCTCGATGTACTGGAACATATTGTCCGTGATCGGTTGGGAATTTACTCGACGAGCCACGGTCAGCATCTTTTGGAGTTTGAGAATGTCACGTTTTCCAGCTTTAATCTCGTCTTCCTCTGTGGAAACCTTGCCGGTCCTCCGAACAGTGCCGTGGAGTTGGTCATTTACTTCTCGAAACCCTTGGAAGTTCAATACGAGCCGTTTCGCGCTGCGCTTTCTAGTGTCATTCAGCAATTTCACGACAAGTTCGCTTCAGTCCACAGTTCAGTCTGGCAGCGGAAGCTCGGTCTTGGAGTGGGTAAAGAATACATTGCCAGACTGAGAATATCTGGTGAGGGTAAGCAGTTGTCGGCGGTGGGAAAGTGGCTGAGCAGTGTTCCGGTAGAGGACTACATCAGAAAGAGTGTTGTGGAGGGAGGAAAACTTGTGCTTAAGGAATGTCTATTCTGAAAGTTCATCATGGCCGGAAAGAAGACACGACCGAAGGTACGAGAGTCGCAGGAGCAGTTGAAGGTGAGAACGAAGAAAATCATCGGTCTGCTGCGGAAAAAGTTTCCGGATCCGAAGATCGAGTTGAATTTCAACAACCCACTGGAGCTACTCGTGGCCACGATCCTCTCGGCACAGTGCACCGATCAGCGGGTCAATCTTGTTACGAAAGATCTGTTCAACAAGTACAGAATCGCGAGCGACTATGCCAACGCCAATGTTGCGGAGGTCGAGCTGGAAATACGGTCGACTGGTTTCTTTCGGGCAAAGGCGAGGAGCATCATCAATTGCTGCAAGGACATCGTTGAGAAGCACGCTGGCAACGTACCCGAGCGGATGGAAGATCTGGTAGAATTGCCTGGAATTGGAAGGAAGACCGCTAATATTATCTTAGGAAGGGCGTTTGGAATTCCTTCCGGTATCGTTGTCGACACCCATGTGCGACGGGTTTCTGAACGCCTCGGACTCACAAAGCAATCGGACCCTAAAAAAATTGAGCAGGACCTCCTGAATCTTGTGCCGCAGAAAGACTGGATCGATTTCGGAACGATGATGATTCTGCATGGGCGCTACGTTTGCCTGGCGCGGAAGCCGAAGTGCCCAGAGTGCGTGTTGAATCGTATCTGTCCATCCGCTGACCTCTTCATGAGAACTATGTCACGCCGCTAGTCCGGAATTTCCTACCCGGAGAGGACTCTCCGAAGTCCCGCTACAAAGTGTCACGTCCGAAGGACCCCTTTGGGGAAGTTCCCGCGGCGAAACCCCGAAGGGGACTTCGTCCGTCCCTTCCCCGAAGGGGCCACCTCGTGGCGGGAAAGGGATCGCTTCTCCCCTCGAACTGGATGCAGCGCGAGCTCACCAAACAGAGTAACGAAGTCTAGATCATCGGTGGTGTGATGCTTGGTGCCTTTTTGTTGGTATGAACGCGACCGTTGTCGGTGCCACAATGGTCACAGTTGTGGCAGAGCTTGGAAGGTTGAAAGGTCTCAGCTCGAACGATGAAGCTTCAGGTCAGGAGTTTTTTGCGCAGGGGTGAGCAGGGGGTCAGTTGCGTTGCTGTTTCAGGGCCAAGTCCTTGTTGAGCTCTTTAACACACCCCTCGCAGAAATACAACAACTTCGAATCCCCGGTCTGTCTTTCCACCATTTCTGAGCGTGAAAATTTCTTCTGGCACAGTCCGCATTTTTGGAGGTCCTTGTCGCTCGTAGGCACTGCGGATTTGACGACAAAGCCGTATCCATAGAATATCCAGAGCACAAGCCCTAGCAGGAATAACCCGCCCAAAATGACGAAGAGAGTCATGAGGGACCGTCTAAAGTTTCAGGCTTATGGACACACCGTCCCGCAGTGGAAGAATTGTGGTAAAAATCTCCCTGGAAAAAATTAGCCGGTTGAACGTCAGGACACCGGCTGTGGGGGTATCAGGCTTCCTGTCGAGTATTTTGCCGTGCCAAAGTACATTGTCTGCGATGAACAGGCCCCCTTTTTTCAAGAGCGGAATCGCTTTCCGGAACCCTTTTGGATATTCTTTCTTGTCGATGTCGTTGAAAATGATGTCGAAGCTACCGTCTAGTTTTTCGATGAGCTTTAGGGCATCACCCTGGAGGATTTCCACCCTGTCCACCAATCCGCCTCGCCGGAAATATTGTTCAGCCATTCGCACATTTTCAGAATCTTTTTCAGTCAGGATGACCTTGCCATCCTTGCCGACTCCCTTTGCAAACCAGTATGCAGAGTAGCCGAATCCAGACCCCAGTTCGAGAATCCTTTTTGCCTTGGTAGCGACTGTCAGGAGATGGAACAATCGACCGACCAGCGGTCCCACGATTGGAAAACCTCTTTGCTCAGCTACTTTTTCCATCTCCGTCAACACTTCGTCCCGTTCCGGGATGCTGTTCCAGAGATATCTTTCGATGTCAGGATGAACGATGTCCAAACCGGTTCCTCCGATTTTGGTTTGAAGAAGATCGTTGTGAAGCGACGGTAGAGGAAGGAGAGATGCTTCGATAAAATATACAAACATTTAACAAAAAATCAATTGTCGATATCTTTGGAATTCGACGAGCTGATTGCTTGATATTCGTGCAGGAAATTGCTATTCTCTTGACATTAATTGACTGAAACAGTTCGGAGCAGGAATGAATCGCGACGAGGCACAACAATTGATGTTTGAGTATACGAAGACCGATGCGTTGCAAAAACATATGTTCGCGGTGGAAGCAGCAATGCGTGCATATGCTCGCAAATTCGGTGAAGACGAAGACAAGTGGGGAGTCGTCGGTTTGCTGCACGATTTCGATTACGAAACCTATCCCACCGCACCGGACCATCCGCTGAAGGGCTCGGAGATCCTGAAGACAAAAGGCTATCCGGAAGATGTCCGAAGAGCGATTCTCGGGCATGCCACGTACACAGACGTACCGCGGGATACGCTCATGGCGAAAGCTCTCTATGCATGCGACGAATTGTGTGGGTTCATTACCGCCGCGTCGCTAGTGCGTCCGAACAAGATCGTGGATCTTGAGGCTTCGTCCATTAAGAAGAAGTTGAAAGATAAAGCGTTTGCGAGAAATGTCAATCGAGAGGAAATCGTGCAAGGTGCGGTTGATTTCGGTGTGGACCTGAGCGAACATATTCAGTTTGTGATCGAGGCGATGAAAGAAATTGGCAACGAGCTTGGGTTGACCCCTTTGTGATCTACCCTCCCGTAGGTCGACGACTCGCCCCTAAGGGATTTTCGGTCCAAGCCTTTTCGATCTATGCCAAAGGTGCCGAAGGAATGCGGTCTGTATAGGCCGAATCCTTGAGGGTTGAAACGATAACTTATGCGAATCCCCAGAATCAAAGCCTCCGACATACCTTTTGTAACGCCCGAATTAATGCGGGAGGTTGACCGGTTACTGGTCGAGGAATTCGGTCTTCAGCTTCTCCAGGTGATGGAGAACGCGGGCCGTGCCCTTGCCGAACTGACGCGAAAAACGTTGAAGAACGATGTTCGAGAGAAAAAAATCGCGGTGCTCGTCGGAGGCGGCAACAACGGCGGAGGGGGAATGGTGGCGGCACGCCATCTTCACGATTGGGGAGCACGCGTCACGGTCATTGCAGGTTTTGGCAAAGATCGACTAAAACAAGTTCCCCTCGAACAGTGGAAAGTTCTCGAACGTGTGGGTATGGATCTCCTGATCTTCTCGGAAACCACAAGAACATCGGCGCGCTCCTGCATCCGGAAATCAACGATCGTCCTCGATGCTTTGATCGGGTACGGCTTGAGGAACAACCCAAGCGGTTTCGTTGCCGAGCTGATACGAATTACAAATGAATCGAGAAAACGCGTCATCTCCTTGGACCTTCCATCGGGTGTCGATGGAACGACAGGGGAGATCGGTGATCCGTCGATCAACGCAGTGAAGACCCTTACGCTGGAGCTTCCGAAACGGGGATTGCGGTGTGATGCAGCACGACAAAAGATCGGGCAACTGTATGTGGCAGAAATCGGCGTTCCTCCGGTTCTCTTTGGGAGACTCAAGCTCGCATTGTCCCCGATTTTTTCCACCAGCAGCATTGTGGAATTACGATTTTGAGTGGCATGCTTCCTCGAGTGCTCGAACCAGAAGTGATGGATACCTGGGAGGATGCTGTCGAATACGATAGCATGGACTTCACGGAGGTGAACACTGCGTTCGCGGAACGTGCGCTCGAGCTCGCTCCTCCGTCTGGGATGATCCTAGATGTAGGCACGGGATCAGGACGTATCCCGATCCTAATCCTGCAGCGCCGACCAGATTTCGATGTCATCGCCATCGACCTGTCGGAAAACATGTTGAAGGTCGGTCAGCAGAATGTTCATCGGGCACGGATGGAAGAGAAAATCGTCTTTCGGTTACTGGATGCGAAAAACTTGCCATTTCCAGACGGTTCATTTGACATGGTGATATCCAACAGTCTTGCCCATCATCTCCCCGATCCGTTGCCGTTTTTTCAAGAGGTCCATCGTGTTCTCAAGACGGGCGCAGGATTGCT
>JBHHZW010000175.1:0-5301 GCA_046758305.1 Bacteroidota bacterium
AATCGAAAACGCCCCCTCAAAAGCAGCTCAAATCTTAGAAGCACTTCTTGAAAAATATCCTCACGAACAAAGTGCCTATGCTGAGTTAGTAAGGGCCTACACCTTTTTGACTGACTACAAAAAAGCCACACAAACCGAATTGAGAGCATTACAGAGCGATTCGCTGGACAAGACCATGTGGAACAGCCTCGCTTACTCATATGCCGGCTTGGACCGGAGGAAAGAGGCTTTGGAAGCCGTTGACAAATATCTGAGGTTAGCGCCCGGAGAACCGAATCCCTATGACAGCAAGGGAGAAATCCATTTTGTGTTTGGGGAAATAGATTCGGCGTCGCATTGGTTTCAGAAAGCAGTCTCGTTTCGTAGTGATTTTGTGACGATTGAAAAATTAGGTTATCATGCCCTCCTGCGGCAGGATTATGAAAGAGCTGAGCGGTACTTTCAGCAGTTTGGCTCTACTTCAGATAGATTCCAAAAAGCACGAGCTGAAATCGATCTTGCTTCAATCCCCTCGCACCGCGGACAGCTGAGGCAAGCTCAGACACAAATGCTCCGTAATCTTTCTTCTCATCGGAATCAAAAGCTTCAAGGGGATGTCATTGATGATGACTACCTAATGTTAGCTTTGCTAGCGTATGAAACAGGCGATTATTCTGATATGCTGGAGTATTCTAAGACGCGTACGATTGAGCTCAAACAAGATCCGACCGAGCTCATCTATGGACGGGATCTCCTGGCTTGGGCTTGGTTAAAAAGCGGCAGTGCAAGGACTTCCTCTGAGATCATGCGGAGGTTGGAAGATGACATCCGTGGCACATTACCGGGTTTGCAAGTTCGGTACGATTATGCTTCGGCACTACTAGCGTATGAAGAAGGGAGGTATGACGTTGCCGTAGAGAAATTCAGAAGCGCTCTAAGGCTCCTTTACCCCAATCATGCTCCCCAGTTCCATTACGCAGTGAGTTTGTTGAAAACAGGCCGTGTTTCAGATGCGATCGACGAACTGCAACGTGCGACCTGGTGGTCTCCGATCTCATTTCCTCCTCTCAGCCTTTCCTTTCTGCCCACATGGGCAAACTGGCCCATCGCTGCTGTGAAAGCCCACTTTTGGTTAGGTGTAGCGTATGAACGAAAAGGTGAGAAGGAAAATGCCATAGAAGAGTATGAAAAGTTTCTGAACCTGTGGAAAGATGCCGACGAGGGTCTGCCAGAAATATTAGATGCGAAGAAACGACTGGCAGCGCTCAAGAGGGAATGAATTCTCCACTCACTTTCATCTGGGAGAAAGGAGATGACCCGATGTACATGCGACTGTTTCAGATGAAAATCAAACCTGAACAATTGCCGGCCTATCGACAATTCTATGATGAAACGGTTATCCCCGAGTTCCAAAAAATGGAGGGCTGTCTGTACGCCACGTTGATCCAGAGCGGACACCAAGAGGATGAGTGCATCTCGATGACGCTGTGGGACACACCTGCCCATGCAAAAGCCTGTGAGCAAAGCCGTGTCTTTGAAAAACTTCTGCAAGAAGAAAAGCAGTATCTTGCCGATTCATCGGAATGGAAAGTTCAGCTATCAAAAGAATTGAAATTGGAATATACACCCGTGCCTGAGGAGCCAATCGTGAAAGCGTTCAACGTGGCCGCAGGGACAGACGAAAAGATTCCTGCTCATGAGACAGGCCCCATGTATTTGCGAATCGTATCCTTGAGAATTCAGCCGGGGAAAATAGAAGAATTTAGACGAATCTACACAGACGAGATCATTCCTGTGCTCCGCTCCGTAAAGGGATGTCGATACGCATACGCGACGGAGAGTGCGAAGGAGAAGAACGACGTGATCTCGGTGACCATATGGGACAGCAAGCAGGATGCAGAGAACTATGAGACAAGCGGAGTCTTCGCTCAATTGGTAGAAAAAGCAAAGGATACGTTTTCGGACCTGTACCAGTGGAAAATGGGACTTCAAAAAGAATTCGGCGGGAAAGTCGCTACCAGTGAAGATCTGAAAGTAGAACACTACAGCATCGTGACGGGCAAGAGGTTCCAGTAATTCACGGCTCCGGCAGTCAGCGATCAGCACGAGCCGCTGGTGAGCGAGAAACCCTCACCCCCGTCCCCTCTCCCGTGTCGGGAGAGGGGTGTCACGAAGTGACGAGGTGAGGGTCCATTCGACAGCGTGCCAAGCTGAACCTGGCAGGATAGAATCATGATCGGGCAGACCATATCGCATTACAAAATCCTTGAAAAGTTGGGCCAGGGCGGGATGGGCGTGGTCTACAAGGCTGAGGATACCAAGCTCAAACGCACGGTCGCTTTGAAATTCCTCACCGCACAAACGTTCGCGAGTGAGGAAGAAAAGACCCGCTTTGTTCACGAGGCTCAGTCCGCTGCGACGTTGGACCATCCCAACATCTGTACAGTCCACGAAATTGACGAGGCTGAGAGGCAACCCTTCATTGCGATGGCTTACATTGACGGCCAGAGTTTGAAGGAGAAGATCCAATTGCGACCCCTAACGGTCGATCAAGCCCTGGACGTTGCCATTCAGGCCGCTGAGGGTTTGCAGGAAGCCCATGAACAAGGGATCGTTCACCGGGACATCAAAAGCGCCAACATTATGGTGACCTCCAAGGGACAGGCGAAGATCATGGATTTTGGCATTGCGAAACTGAGAGGCCGTACAGCTCTCACCAAGACGGGCACCTCTTTGGGAACTCTGGCCTACATGTCTCCAGAACAAGTACAAGGGGTGTCAGCTGACCAACGTTCTGACATCTGGTCGCTCGGCGTTGTCCTCTACGAGATGTTGACTGGCGAGTTGCCGTTCAAAGCCGATCATGAAGCAGCGTTGATATACTTGATAATAAACCAGGAGCCCCTGGTCCCGAGTGCTCTCGACCGCAGGATCCCCCATCAGGTGGATTCGGTAGTCAGGAGAACGCTTGAAAAGGATTGTGCACTGAGATATCAGACTATGGGAGAAATGTTGAAGACGCTTCAAGACGTTCGAAAGGAAATGGAGACGACGGCAAATGCGGGAAAAACCAAGGCGATTGCCGTACTCCCATTTGACAATATCAGTCCTGAGAAGGAGAGTGAGTATTTCAGTGATGGACTGACGGAAGAGCTTATCGCAAACCTATCGCGACTCAAGGACATGAGGGTCGTGTCTCGAACGACGTCTATGCAGTACAAAGGGACAAAGAAGGATATCAAAACAATCGGCAGGGAGCTTGGCGCCCGATACATTATGGAAGGCAGTGTGAGAAAATTCCAGGATAACCTTCGTATCACCGCACAGCTCATTGACGTCGAGACCGATGCCCAGCTTTGGGCGGAAACGTACAAAGGAAAACTCGCTGATGTGTTCGATATTCAAGAACAAGTGTCAAGGCAAATCGTGGACGCATTGATGGTTAAACTCACACCAACGGAGAAAGTGGCGCTCACGAAGCGCTCTACCTTGGACGCTGGAGCATTTGACTGTAATCTTCGGGCAAGAGATTTTCTGTATCGTCGAACTAAAAAAAGCCTGGAATTTGCTCTTCAGCTTTTCCAGAAGGCAATCGACCTTGATCCTCGCTATGCCGCTGCGTATGCTGGCTTGGGGGAGGCATACGCCACTGTCTATCAGCACTTTGAAAGGAAGGAGATTTGGCTGGAGAAAGCTGTTGAGTCAAGCCTTAAGGCCCTGATGTACGATTCGACATTGTCTGAAGCCTATGCTGCGCTCGGTCTCGCCTACTTTAACAAGAGGTCGTTCGACGAAGCGTTGGCGGCAACTCAGAAAGCGATTGAGCTTGACCCAAACAATTTCACTGGCTATTGGATACTTGGACGAATTTATCATACGACGGATCGGGATAGAGAAGCTGTTGATTTGTTTAAGAAGGTCGTAGCACTCAATCCTGATTTTTATTCGGCGTACGGTGACTTGTTGGTCGTCTATGAACGGTTGGGGGAAAAGGAAAAATACGCTCAAATCATTCAAACCACGCTTCGATTCTATCCGCGGTATTTATCGCAACATCCGGATGACGCGCGGGCTCATATGTTCTTTGCCATCGACTTGACCCGAGCTGGAAAAACTGAAGAAGCAAAAGTTGAGGCAGCAAAAGGGCTTGAGTTAAGCCCCGGTGATCCTCTCATGATGTATAATGCCGCCTGTTTCTACGCTCGACTGGAAGAGAAACGGCTCGCCGTGGAGACACTCAAGAATGCAGTGTCTACTGGATTCGAATACTATGAATGGATCAAACGCGATCCCGATCTCGAAATCATCCGCTACGAACCCGAGTATATCGAATTGATGAAAGGAAAATAAAGTCTGGACATCTCTATGATCGGCCAAACGATCTCACATTACGGGGTTCTAGAGAAGCTTTCGACTTTGTCGGGACAGGTCGGCGAAGTTCCCCGCCAGACCCGCCCGCCTGTGTCGTTCGGGCGGGCCGCTGGCGGACTGGCAAAATCACCCACTAATCCCGGCTTCCGGGACGAGTGGAAGTGATTTTGTCCCGCCACGAAGTGGTCCCTTTGGGAAAGGGATTCCTTCGGAAAGAATCCCGCTGCTTTACAGCGGGACCCGCAAGGCACAAGGATGATAGGCCAGACAATTTCCCACTATAAGATCCTTGAAAAGCTTGGCGAGGGAGGAATGGGCGTTGTGTATAAAGCCCAAGACCTCAAGCTGAACCGGCACGTGGCGCTTAAGTTCTTGCCAGCCTTCATCACGGAAGATGCCGCAGAAAAAGCCCGCTTCCTCCACGAAGCACAGGCACTGTCCTCACTGAATCATCCGCATATTGCGACGATCTATGACGTGGAGGAAGCCGGCGAGCACAAATTCATCGCCTTGGAGCTCATCGAGGGTGGAACATTAAAGCAGAAGGTGAAACACAGGCAGCTTCCACTTGGGCAGGTGCTGGAATATGCAATCCAGATTGCCGAAGCCCTTGCCTATGCCCATAAGAGGGAGATTGTCCATCGGGATATCAAGACCGATAACATGATGATGACCAGCGAAGGTCAGATCAAGATCACCGATTTTGGGCTTGCGAAATTAAAAGGGACGACCAGAGTTACCAGAACAGGCAGTACTGTCGGGACCGCGGCATACATGTCTCCGGAGCAGGCACAAGGCGAGCAAGCTCACCATCGGTCGGATATCTTTTCATTCGGAGTGGTGCTTTATGAACTGATTACAGGAGAAGTTCCGTTCAAGGGAGAGCACTGCTGCGGCCTGCCGGCCCTGAATGCCGGCACCGATGGCCAAGTCCTCCACGTCGGAATAGGC
>JBHHZW010000176.1:0-5293 GCA_046758305.1 Bacteroidota bacterium
CTGAACCAGGAGACGCTGAGCGATAAAGTCCGGATCAACGAGGAGCCCATCGAGAACCTTATCATGGGAGTCGACGCTTCGACGAGCTTTACCGTCGGTTTTCTGTCCGCTGCGATCGACGCTCTGCCGCTCTTGAAGACTCGGGGGAAATCGACTGTGACGTTTAAGGGAGAAGCCGCATACATGCTGCCCGACCCCAACACGAAGAAGAGTCCAATACCGGCCGACCAAGGGGAGGGAATTGCCTACATCGACGATTTTGAGGGGGCCAAACGGACGATCCCTCTCGGGACAACGTACGCCATCTGGCAGCAGTCAAGCCCGCCGGGGTTCATTTCAAGCCTCGACCCGAGTATCGACATTCCCATCGACACTCGCGTCAAGATGTTTTCCAAGGCAAAGACGATCTGGTACAATATTATACCGAGCGATGTTTTCATCACCGACATCTGGCCAAACAGCAGGCGCGCAGTTCCCGGACAGGATCGCGTTGCTGTTCTGAACATCGGTTTCGACCCGAGCCTCCGGGGAGAGTTCAACTACTCGCCCGACCTGGAGAATACGCTCTTGGGAGACCCGTCGCGCAACTGGGGCGGTCTTATGCGCCTTCTCTCATCTACTGCGAACAACCTCATCGACGAAAACATTAATTTTATCGAAGTCTGGATGAAGATCGAGGGTGAACCCAGGGATGGAAGACTGCTGCTCGACCTCGGACAGATCAGTGAAGATGCGATACCGAACGATACTCTCAACAGCGAAGATGGTCTGGACGGAGGATTCAAGAATGGTTCGTTGAACCCCGCGGTGGAAGACGTCGGTCTCGATATGATCCCTGACAGCGAGGAGCGGATTCGCTTCGCACAGTTCATTGCTCGATATCCTCAATTTGCGGACGACCCAAGCGGCGACAACTGGAGCTTCACTGGCCCGCAGAGTCTCGACTTTACACGCATCAACGGGTCAGAGGGAAACGCGGGAAGCGAAATTGGAAATTTCCCCAATACCGAGGACCTCAACCGCAACAATAACCTGGACCGCAACAACAGCTATTTTGAGTACGAGGTTTCCCTAGATACGACCGGTGGTGTCGGAGGCCCGAATCAGCTCATCGTCGGTGGTGGGAACGACGGATGGTATCAATTTCGCATCCCACTCGTCGATTATGTTCGGAAGGTTGGCAATCCGAGTCTTGAAGTGGTCGAGTTTATCCGGATCTGGTTCACCGGATTCGACGAGGTGATTACAGTCCGCATCGCTGACTTCAACCTTGTTGGAAATCAGTGGCAGGAAGAAATCCGGAACGATTCAGTTTTTTCAGTAACGACTGTCAACCTGGAGGACAATCCGACCTACACCAGCCCGCCTGGCGTCATCCGCGAGCGTGACCGTACTCGTCCGGATCAGGAGATCTTCAGCAACGAACAGTCCCTTGCGATGGTTTTGCGCGGACTCGAAGAGGGTCAGGACCGGCAGGCGATTCGATTCTACTCATTCCGACCCCTTGACCTTTTCAATTACCGGACGATGAAAATGTTCGTCCACGGAGATCCTAGGTTCTTCTACGTCGATACGACGAACTATAATGCCGAGTTATATATTCGATTTGGCCTGGACTCCTTGAACTACTACGAGTACCGTCAACCAGTTCACCCGGGATGGGACGAACGGAACAATATTTCAATCATTTTTTCCGAATTGACGGCGGTCAAGCAAGGACGTGACTCCGCCAACACGCTTTCTGAACGTGTGCCCGTCAGAGAAGGTCCACCTGGCGCGACGCATCGAGTTCGCGGAAATCCGACGCTTACACGGGTCAAGTTTGTAGCTATGGGCGTTGAAAACCCTCGGAACAAGGGAACGGCGGAGCCTTTATTCGGAGAAATCTGGGTGAATGAACTGCGTCTCTCCTCTGTTGACGACACGCCAGGCTGGGCGTACCGCATGGATGCTTCGGTGAAGCTCGCCGACTTCGGCTCTGTTGGGTTCAACGTCTCCCGGATCGACCCACAGTTCCACGCGCTCGGCCAGCGATTTGGGACTCGAAGCGCGAATCGTTCCTGGGGAATCAGCACGAGCTTCGCTGTCGAAAAGTTCTTTCCCGAATCCTGGAAAGGGACAAGAATCCCGCTTACGTATTCTCATAGCGAGGGATTGAGCCAGCCAAGATATGTACCGGGGACAGACGTTGTCGTCGACGAATCGGCTCGGCGAGAAGAGCAAATCGCTCTAGACCGCGGCCTCTCCCCTGCCGAAGCCAAAGCTCAGTCCGACCAGCTGCGTCTCGAGGCGGAGACGGTCAACATTCAGGATACCTGGGCGGTCCCGACGATGAAAATAATTTTGCCGTCTCAAAAATGGTATGTTCGGGATACGTTCAACAGGTTGGGGTTTGGGTTCAATTATAATAAGAGCTTCGCCCGCAACCCCGTGACGGAATTTCGAAGGAGCTGGTCTTGGACGGGTCGGATGTCCTACGGGCTCAACGTGAAACACAATCTTTCTGTGAAGCCGCTCGGCTGGCTGTTTGGCTTCTTGCCGGTTTTGAAGCAGTACAAAGATTTCAAGATCTACCTCGCCCCGCAGAGTTTATCCTGGGGACTTTCCACTGCCCGAACGCAGACACGTGAGAAAGTCCGCGTACAGCTGCAGGAGAAGCCGGTATTGAGAAACTTCACCGCGCGGCGCAACGTCGCCTTTACCTGGAAGCTCACCGAAGGAGGACTGACAAATCTGTCGACCGATTATTCCCTCGATATCGCGAGCACGCTCGTTCATCTTGAAACGGACTCACTGGGGAACGAACGTCCGTTCAGTGCCATTCTCGGAGATATTTTCTTCTCCGACCGATTCATCAATTTTGGAATTGACCAGAACTATCAGCAGCGAGTGGGAGTGAAATCGAAACCAAAGATCCCGAACATTTTCGATATCAACAAATATCTGGACGTGACGGCGAGTTATAATGTTGCGTACCGTTGGCTCAATAACATTCAAGCCGGCGCCTTAGGAAAGAACGCAGCATTCCAGAGCACCATCAACGTATCGAGCAACTTCCGATTGAAACAACTTGCTGACAAGATCTTCAAAGAGAGTGGGAAGAAGAAGGCCCCGAGTCGACGTCGGGCTCCGGACCGAGGCAAGAACGAAGACACGGAGAAGGACGAAAATGAGAGTCAGGGCGGAGAAAGCAAGCCTGAAGGGTCCTCGACGCTTGGTGATCTCGGTGAGTTGCTGGGGAAGCTCATCAAGATTCCCTTCCTGGATTACGACAACATATCGGTCTCGTTTAATCAGACCAACAATGCGCGCAGTTCCGGTGTCCCTGGCAAGACCGGGTTCACGAATTTCTGGGGGAGGATACCCTTCTTTCAGGAATCTGACCCGAAATATGGACCGTCCCGACTCTACCAGTTGGGGTTGATCAGCGATCCGACGGGGAAGCTCACGAATTTTGGGGCGCGGTCGAAGTTCCCGTTCTACGGCTTCGACACGGAGCGGGGTCCACGTGCGCCGAGCTTCGCAGGTCAGCAGACGACGCTCATCGACAATTTCTCTCAGATAAACCGCCTGGATTTCAAGACATCGCGTCCTCTCTGGAAAGGAGCCCGTCTTGACCTTTCGTGGAAACTCAAGTGGACACTGAACAAGAACCAGACGTTGCGGTCCGATTCGATCGGTATTGTCTCCGTCATCACGACGATAACAACGGGTGACATTGAGCGGTCGTTCCTTTCGTTCCCGCCCGTTCTGATGTTCGAATCGCTCAACAGCAATTTGAAGGAAGTGAACAACCAGTTCGAACAGAAGTTGAGCGATCCGAGTGATCCGCGCTCGGACGAAGAGAAACTCGCGGAGGCTTTCGAGGAAGGGTTTGAAGCCCTGCCGTTTCTCCGGAGTCTTTTTGGAGAGTTCCTGCCGCGCGTCAACTGGAGCTTGAACTGGGACGGGTTGGAGCGACTGCCGCTGTTCGAGAACTTTGTCTCTCGGCTCTCCCTGAGCCATTCCTACCAATCGAGTTTCACACGGCGGTTTCGTGGTCTTCCGAGCGGCGGCGAGACGACCGAAATGGAACGGGTAAGGTACGGGTTCAATCCTCTCGTCGGATTGAACTTTACATTCGAGCAGTTTCTCAAAGGGGAAATGAGCGCAAACCTTCGGTTCAATACGAGCACATCATTCGACTTGAACACAGCATCCCGAAACATTGTCGAGGCCTTCTCCCGTGAAATTTCGTTCACGGTGCACTACAGCCGAAAAGGGTTTTCGATTCCACTCTTTGGACTGTCGATGAAGAACGACGTGGATATCAGTCTCACCTATTCTCTTACGAAGAATGCTCGGAAGACATATCGAGTCGTTGGGAAGCATATCAATTTGAACGGAACACCGCTTGACGGAACGACACGCTTGGTGATCGAACCGCGATTCCGGTACGTGTTGAGTTCACGCGTTACCGCTTCTCTGTTCTACCGGTTGACAAAAATTTCTCCGGACGCGCAAGCAACTCGAATTCCAGGTTCGAAGACTCACGAAGCGGGTCTGGACATCCATATCGCGATCCAGTAAAGGGGATTGGGACGTAGAACAGTCGCATGTGAACAGAAGCGAATCGGTTGCTTCTGGAAGTCGGATTTGCTATCATTGAATGTTCTCCTCAGAAAGAGGGATAAACCGGATGAATGAATCGAAGGCAAACATCCTCTGGGTCGATGACGAGATCGAATTGCTTCGTCCGCACATCTTGCTGCTGACCCAGAAAGGATATCTTGTCGATACCGCAACGAACGGCGAAGACGCCCTTCAGCTCGTCAAGAAAAAGGTGTTTGACCTCGTGTTTCTGGACGAGATGATGTCTGGGATGGGAGGACTGCGAACACTAGCGGAAATCAAGGAGCTCTATCCCAGCCTTCCGGTCGTCATGATTACCAAGAACGAAGAAGAAGCACTGATGGAGGAAGCGATCGGGGACAATATTAGCGACTACCTTACCAAGCCGGTCAACCCGAGCCAGGTGCTCCTTGCATGCAAAAAGTTTCTAGAAGGGAAGAAAATCACCAGCGAGCATGTCTCGAAGGATTACATCGAGGAGTTCAACACGATATCCCAAGCGCTGCTCTCCCCACTGAATCATGTGGATTGGCAGGAGATCTACGCGAAGCTCTCGAATTGGGAGTTGGAGGTCGATCAGCACCCGGAATTGGGGATCCGCCAAATGCTGTCTGACCAGATACGCGAGTGCAACCAGGAGTTCGGAAAGTTCATCGAACGAAACTACCGACACTGGCTTGCA
>JBHHZW010000177.1:0-5248 GCA_046758305.1 Bacteroidota bacterium
AGTTAAGACGATTCTCATAAGACTAACATAGGAGCCAATATCAGGGTGTATACTAAGTACTTATCGGAGTTAGTTGGTACCCAAGGTCCAGTTTACAGTATTGAACCGATTCCTCTTACTTTTGACATTCTTTGCTTAAATGTAAAAAAGTTAGGGTTAAAAAACATTGAGCAAATCTGCTGTGCGATCTCCGATACTGATGGCACTGCGACAATGGAAGTTCCAGTATACGATTCAAGCTGGGAAAATTTTCATGGCGCAAAAATCGTGGATGAAACCACGGACAGTCCATTAAGCCGAGAAAGAGTTGAGTCAAAAACAATGGATTTACTATTCTCAGAATTACTTAGAAAGTCTCATTATTTCTCTTTCATAAAATGCGATGTTGAGGGTCACGAATACAGCTGCATTAAAGGAGCCATGAATATCACCAAGATTTCAAAGCCCATTTGGGAGATCGGAGTTTCCGAAGATCCAGATGATTCAAATTCTAATGCTGATAGAACTTTCAAGCTGCTAACTGAACAAGGTTGTGAAACTCATTGGTTTGGCGGGACAAGTCTCAAGAGGCGGAGCTTAGGTGAAAAGAGTGTCAATTATTTCTACCGGGCAAGAGAACATTTGCAATCATTGCAAGAACAAGGTTTCCTTACATTAGATTATCTTTTCCCTCACTGTTTAGGTATTCGAGATTCTATCCAGTTCTAAAAGGAGAGCATCCATGAATAAGAAGCTAGTTTGGCTTGCTCTCGTTGCAGCCACCGCGGGAGCTCTCGGATTCTGGGGATGCAATAGTAACTCGACGAATCCCTCCGGAGCTGTCACTACCTACGGAGATCGCCCTCCAAGTCCCGGAGAACCCCCTCCAAGTCCCGGAGATACTTCTCCAAATACGATTACTATGGTAAACGAATCCTTCAGTCCACGCAGCCTGACCGTTACAGCGGGGACCACTGTGACCTGGAAAAACAACGATAGCGTCACTCACACTTCGACGAGCGATGATACCGGAATTGGAGCTTGGGAGACTGGCGACATTCCCCCGGGGGGCAGCCAAAGGACAACCTTCAACACTGTGGGGACCTTCGGGTTTCATTGCTCAATCCACCCCGTCAGCATGACGGGACCGATCGTGGTGGAGACAGGGGGATACGGTGGATACTGACTTGAGTCCTGATTTTCCATGCTAAGAAAGTGAGCAACAAGACCCCTGCACGGATAGTCTTAATTTTCAAGAACAGGACGATGGGAATGGGAGGTCACAATCTTCAGCAAGGATTAGGAAGGGAGATACTCTAAAGGACGCGGGCAGAGAAATTGGAGCAAAATTCAGCCAATCAATGGCCCTACGAGGTCATAATCCGTATGCCGGGACTGCATTCTAACTCCGGTTTGCAGAGAGATGCCGTTGGAATGTTCAATACTCATGCTTGCCAGCAGATCGAACATCTGCCTCATAGACAGGCGTTGTGCCGATTGGGATCTTTACTAGCATGACGCGTCGAGAACGATCAAGGCCTCTGCGAAATCAATGATCGAAACGAATTAAGGTCTTTTGTATTAAAGGGAATTATTTTCAAACCACACGCACCGCTCTACACCTTTCTGCTCGCCCTCGTGTTCGTTTCAACATTGATTCGCTGACAGCGATTCAACATGGAGATCATAGTTGGGCAGATAGAAAGAAACAGACGAGAAAGTACTCCAGACCCTTCGGAAGGTAATTTCCGGGGCCTCGCCTTTCTTTTCGTAGGAGTGTCTCAGCCGAGATATGATGCGGTTTACAAAGAGAGTGAGACAGACATATCCTGACGTTCCGGCAATGTGTCTTATTCCCTCCTTTTCTAACGGCGATCGATTCGACTACAACTTCTTCAATCCACCTTTCTACCCCCGGGGGAGCCATTCTTCGTCGCTGAGCTCGCATGGAAGGCCGGGACACGCTTGCATCTGCTCGCTCCATTTGCACGCGATCCAAAGCGTCATCTTGCGACGGACGGTAAAATTTTTCTCATCGTGTCGTCCGATGTGGCCGTGGGTCTTCTTCTTGAACTCTTTCGAGTGGAAGGGTATGGCGTTCGAGCTCGATTCCAAAAGGAACCTCCTCTTCAAGCGAATAGTCATCTACGAGTACACAGTTGTAACTGATTAGTGCCCCCAGCGAAATCCTTATCCAACTAAAAGGGGACAGTACGCGATCCAACACGCCCTTCCGGGTATTTCTCATTCACTCATTTCGTTGAAACTGCACTAGCGTTGCTTTTTAGAGGCTTTTTCTCTATCTTTTCCAAAAGGATTTCGCCAGTCCCTCCGGCTTCATGAGCTATCAAAAACTCGTCGCAGCAGCGCAGAAAGCAAAGCGGTTCTCCTACTCTCCATTCTCGAAATTCAAGGTTGGTGCAGCGGTCGTTACGCGCTCTGGAACGATTTACACTGGCTGCAACATCGAAATCTCGTCCTTCGCCTTGACGATCTGTGCCGAACGCACTGCCCTTTTTAAAGCAGTGTCCGAGGGCGAAAGAAACTTCGTCGCAGTTGCGATCGCCTCCGGTGGTTCTGCGCTGACTCCACCCTGCGGCGCTTGCCGTCAGGTTCTGATGGATCTTGCTGGAGACATCGATGTGGTGATGACAAATCACCGTGGAAAAAAACGCGTCATGCGACTTCGTGACCTCTTCCCGCATCCCTTTAGAGCCACAAACTTCATCCAAAGGAAAAAGCGTACCGGTCAAAACCCCTCGCGCGAGAACAAATGATGGAAGCCAAGCCCCACGACACACCGAAAGAAACCGGATGGATCGAGGTTATCTCTGGCTGCATGTTCAGTGGAAAGACCGAGGAACTGATTCGGCGCATTCGCCGTGCACAAATCGCCAGGCAAAAAGTGGCGATTTTTAAGCCGCGCATCGACAGCCGATACAGTACGGACTATATCGTGTCTCACAGCGACCAATCAATGGTCTCCACCGTCGTGACGAAAACTGATGATATTCTGAAGCTCGCCAGCGATGCTCAGGTAGTTGGAATCGACGAAGGCCAATTCTTTGACCCGAACCTTGTTGCTGTGTGTGAACAACTCGCGAATCAGGGAAAACGGGTAATTGTCGCAGGACTGGACCAGGATTACCGTGGAAAGCCGTTTGAGCCTATGCCACAATTGCTTGCAGTAGCTGAATACATCACCAAGACTCTCGCGATCTGCGTGGTGTGTGGCAATCCCGCGGATCGCACCCAGCGAACGACAAAGCAGCAGGATCGAATCGTCGTCGGAGCCAAGGACGTCTACGAGGCCCGATGCCGGCGTTGCTTTGAACCACCCGAAGACTAACAACAACCTGAAGTCACAACACTAGTGAACAGGAACCGATGAACGTGGTGTCCCTCCTCAACGGTATACTTGGTCTGGTGTTATTGGTCAGCATTGCTCTCTTGTTTTCCAACAACAGGAAACGCGTCAATTGGCGACTCGTTCTGTCAGGATTTGGACTTCAAATCGTCTTCGCGATCTTTATCCTCAAGGGGAATGCGCTCGCTGTCTACTTTTCGCCCCTCGGATGGCCGAAGATCGTCTTTGAATGGATCAGCAAATTTTTCGTGCTTCTTTTGGGATTCACCATCGAGGGTGCAAGGTTTGTCTTCGGCAACCTCGCAGTGGGGTCAGGGAATGCCCAAAGTCTCGGCATCTTTTTCGCATTTCAGGTTCTCCCGACGATCATCTTTTTCGCATCTCTGATGTCCATCCTCTACCACCTCGGAGTGATGCAGCGCTTCGTCCAGGCAATGGCATGGGTTATGGCCCGCGTGATGGGTACGAGCGGCGCCGAATCACTCGCGAGCACCGCGAACATCTTTGTGGGACAAACCGAAGCCCCGTTGATGATCAGACCTTACATCAAAGGCATGACGCAGTCGGAACTGCTCACGATCATGATTGGGGGTATGGCGACGATAGCCGGCGGCGTCATGGCTGCATACGTCCAGATGCTGGGCTATTCCTACGCGCAGGCTCAAGGTCTTCCGATTGCCGAAGCACAGGTGAAATTCGCAGCGCAGCTACTCGGTGCCAGCATCATGGCCGCACCGGCTGGACTGGCAATCTCGAAAATTATTTACCCGGAGGTTGGGGAACCACAGACAAAAGGCACCGTACGAGTCAAAGTGGAAAAAACAACATCGAACGTCATCGAGGCAGCTGCTGCGGGAGCCTCAACGGGACTGCAGCTTGCTCTCAACGTCGCCGCGATGCTTCTGGCGTTCATCGCCCTCATCGCCCTGGCGAATTACGCCCTCGAAGCTATCGGCAGCGCTACCGGACTCAACGAAGTGCTTCAAGAAAAATACGGGCAACCACTGAGACTGCAGCTCATCTTCGGTGTTATCCTCCAGTTTCTCGCCGTCGCCATCGGGGTCCCCTGGCAGGACGCTCTCAATCTTGGAAGTCTTGTGGGCACGAAAATGGTGCTGAACGAATTCGTGGCCTATCTCGATTTTTCCAACATGATTGCTCAAAACAAAATCCTTACGCAAAAAGCCGTCACCATGGGGACGTTCGCACTCTGCGGCTTTGCAAATTTTTCCTCGATCGCGATTCAGATCGGTGGAATCGGTCCCTTGGCACCAGAGCGGCGGAAGGATCTCGCCAAACTTGGTCTCCGGGCGATCCTCGGGGGGACGCTGGCAAACCTCATGACCGCGACTATCGCCGGAATTCTTATCGGATAGGTGCTATTTCCGATGATCTTCTCAACCTATCGCAACGCAATTGATCATGTCTTGAAGAGAATAGCAAAGGCTCCGGATATAGCGGTTATACTCGGGTCAGGCCTCGGACACTTTGCCACTCGGCTCCAGAGAACGATTATCATCGATACTGACACAATCCCCGGCTACCCTACGTTCACTGTCGAAGGTCATCCAGGAAGAATTGTGGTTGGGAGGGTTGGGGTCATAAATGTCCTCACCTTTCAAGGACGAATTCACTACTATGAATTTGGAAACTATGACGGGGTACTGTTCCCTATTATTCTGTCGCATCAGCTCGGCGTACGACGTCTCATCATCACCAACACAGCGGGCGGAATCAATCGGAACTTTTCTCCCAGCGATTTGATGCTCATCGTGGACCACATGAATTTCATGGCGGAAAACCCAATTCAATCCTTTCGGTTTCCTTCAAGGAAGCACAAGCACGCACCGTACTACTCCCCCACTCTCATCAGTGTAGCAAAACAAGCAGCCGCAGAGATCG
>JBHHZW010000178.1:0-5243 GCA_046758305.1 Bacteroidota bacterium
GTCACGGAGCCGCTGGGTCGTGATCTCTTCCATACGCTCGAGAACCAGCTGCCGATTGTAGAACGCCAGAAGCACGATGGGTATAAGGGCAACGAACAGAAGCGATCCGAGAACTTTGTGCCCGAAAGCGATCCGATAGCGATGCCCGAGCAGATATCGAACCACAACGATCGATATCCAGACGAGGAGTCCGAGTAACAAGAAGAAAAACACCACCTTGAAGAGGTTGAACATATGCCAACGGAGGTCGAGCTGCTCCATGGTAAGAGCCAGGAGCACGGTTCCCCCGTCCCCAAACACGTAGAGCGTCTCGTACTGAGTTCCCTCGATCGTTTCGTCAACCCACACGTACCTGGCCGGAGAAGACTCGTAGCGCTCGATGACCTCGGGGGGTACGACTCGTCCCAACGGGAAATTTTCGGCCGTCGTGAACACCATCCGATTGTCAACGAACTCCGATACTGAAGCGGGACGAAAATGTGATTCGGAGCGTTCTCTGCCGTAGCTGCGCAATACCTCCGGAGTCTCACCCCGAAACAACGACTGCTGACCGGCGAAAAGCGTCACATCGACGATGCCGATTGACCTACCGGTTTCGTCCAGGATCGATACGGAACCAGAATAACTCTTGACGGTCCCGAGAATGCTCTTCTGTTCACGAACGGAGATCCCCGGTGCGGCATCCGCCTCCGGAGTGGTATTCACGAGTCGCTGTGCATCATGGGGGCCGATTGAAAATGTGCTTCGTTCCTCACCCTGCGGACCAAAGAAGGCAATGGAACAGTTATATCCTTCTGAGCTCAACAGGCTTTTCGCCCAGGAAGTAAACGCCAGCTTGGACATTCGCTCGGAATGGTCCCCCCGCAACACCTGTCGTACTTCCTCGTCTTCAGCGATCTGACGCAGCGTTTGCTCGACGACAAATGATAGCCAGGTGTCGGCTGGTCTTGTCGTCTCTTCCGCAAGTGTCTGAACCTGCTCACGCTCCCTCCGATGATCCAGATGATCGAGCACGGGCGTGAGGAGCAGAATAACACCTACCGAAAAAAGTGTGAGATGTCGAAATCTCAATGGAGAGTACCCTGTTCGAACGAGATGCCACAAACCGACACTAAGAACACTCAGAATCGCCACGAAGAAGAGATACAGGAAGATTGGGAGAAGCGGACGATGATACAGGGAAGCAAAAAGCCCGGCGAAAATCATGAAAACAGAAACAACAAAGACTCCCGGGTGAAATTGCTTTTTGAAGAACTGGCGAGTCGTTCGGAGACAAAAGAGAAATCCGGCCAACGAGACAAGGAGCAGACTCGCCGCCATCAAGAAAAGAATCAGAAGCATAGTGCCAACAGGTAGGTCTGGAAATATCCTCGTCGGATCAATGTAAGAGAGCGTCGAGTCGAACACCGCACTCTCAACCGAGGCCGCGTAGGCGCGAAAGAGCAAAGCGACCACGATCGAGACTACCGGCACGCCGAGGAGAGCCAGTAAGCCGCCCCCCGCGGACTGCCGTGGAGTTCCTCGCAGAAGAAGATCTCGCAAAACGGTGCGGAACAGAGCCCAGGAGTTGACGACGAGGAACAAACTTGTGATCAAGAGTTCTCCCATGGAAGCAGCCAGTCCCCCGCCAAACGGCGAGGCAAAGAACTTCGGGTCGAAGATCTGCCACTCAAGCAACGCCGATGGAAATTCCAGCCAGAGCCAAGCATACCGAACACCCCAGAGGAAACCGGTGAACACAACAAACCACCAAAACGGAGACAGGAACCGTCGGACGTAGAGATATCCAAGTAGAACAAGGCCAATCGAGCCGAGTGCAAGAAGCGAATGGATCAGGTCTTCAAATCGTTGTTGGACCTCTTGGAGGTATTCGGAACGGCCAACGCGCCCGAACAAGGCATAGCCGAGGATCCGTCCATCGATACCGTGGAGAGGGACACTGACCGACTGAACATTCTCGCTCGTCTGCGCGTCCGGGGACAATTGAAACTCTACTGGCAGTCCGAGCAGTGCACTGAGTTCCCCCGCGAGACCTGTCCGCTGCAGGAAGCGATTGCTCAGCGGATAATTCACGTCAAGGGCGCGGCTGACGGCAACGACACCCACCGGTGTATCAGTCGCCAGTACCGGGACAACGACGGAAAGATAGGAGTAGATCGCTCCCGGGAGAACCACCGAGTACGGATTCGACCTTGAGGATTGAGTCCGGCGGATGAGATCAGCCAATCCTTCGACTGTCCTTCCGTCCCACGCGATCAGATACTCATCGTCATTGAACACCTCCACGCTGTACTGGTTAGCAGCGTTCGATGTACGAAGGTATTCGAAGAGCGCGATTTTGTGTTCTCTGGAGTCCGATGCCAGCCAGGTGGGTAGCTCCTCGTTCTGAGCGAGTTCTCGAGCGAAGCGATACGTCGTCTCCTGATTCCGCTGAAAGGTTTCGGAGATTGCTTGCACGCTTTCCTGCAGCCTCTCAGCCTTCGCCGTCGGCCAATTGTTCTCCAGTCGGTCCAGCGAAACCAGCTCGATCGCCTTCACAAGAGCCACAGTAGCGAAAACAAAAAAGACGCCGAGGAATACTCGGCGTCTCCGATTGCTCAGGAATTCTTGGAGGGATTGAACGTCCATGAACGACTAGTAGATATTGACCTGGGATATAACCCAGCGCCCTCCCTGCCGCGTGAGGGACACGTAAATCTGTGCGTCGTGGCGGCTTCCCCGGTACACAAAGCTCCCGCGTCCCGTCGCGTAGGGATTCGAAAAAGATTCGCCGAAGGTGCTGAAAGAAAATCCGACGGGTCGATGGGACCCAAAATAGTTTTCGAGAACGTACTGCGCTTGATTGGCACTGAAATAACCGCTTTCACCTCCCGAGATTCTGATGTACACTTTCGGTGCAAGATGTGCGGTCATCGATCGGATCGATGCGCGCGAGATCGCCGACTCCGTGCTCTCAAAAATCTTCCGATGCTCTGGGCGGAGAATCGTCCGTAAATCTCGTCCGCTGGGTACGAGCTCTTGCTCAGTAGGACGATATTTCTCGGCAGGCTGTCGAGGCGATGGTCGGTCTCGGGGTATCGTCCGCGGTGAGGGCTGATCACGTTCAGACCGGGGGCGACGTGGCCGCTCTGAGGGCTTCAGACGCTGTCTCTCCTGGTCACGCACCTCGTCCGTCTTTGGCGGAACGGGACGCTGCCGTGGGACAGTTGATGCTGGCTTCCCCACTTCCTTCTTGCGCGGTTCCGCCGGTCGCTGTGAGGGCTTCGGACGCTGTCTCTCCTGGTCACGCACCTTTTCCCTCTCTCGCGGAACGCGACGCTGCTGTGGGACAGTTGAAGTTGGCTTTTTTCCTTCCTTCTTTCGCGGTTCCGCTGGCCGCGCTGCAGGCCTTTTCTTTGGCTGGGACTGAGGTGGACGCCCGGCCGGCTGCTGCGTTCGGGCGGGCTCACGTGGCCGTTTTGGCTGAGAATCCTGCGAGATCAGCACAACCGGACATGCAAGAAAAATCGCAATGAGCACAACGAATGTCGTTTTCATAACCCTGAAACCTCTCCTAAATTAATCGTTGAGGGCGTAAAAATCAATCGGTGAAGAGCGATCCAGTCTTGCCTCCTTCAAAACCACGCCTCAACGAGGCCCTGAGATCGATAAAACAGGCAAAGGGACACCACTCGCGTTCCCGTCTGCCATCTCCGTCCCGACATAATCAGCACTGAGTGGTGTCCCCCGCAGAGTTCAATCCAATTGTTCGTCGCTCTCTCGACCCTGAAATCCTTCGGTCGTCCCCCCTTTCTACGTGTGTTAGCCCGAGCGTGACCTCTAGATTCCCCGTCCCAGACGCGGGATCAAAGACCCCGGGGAACCATTTCTTAGCTATAGTAACCACTCATCTGTTCGGTGCGGGAACGGTTCAAACGTTGTGCCAGACTACTCAACCAGCAAGGAACGCTTGAAATGGATTAAACGTCGCAAATTAGCGAGCCTCGAGTCAAAGAACTATGGGGGGAAACTAGTCGTGGGTGTCTATTTTAAAAGACGACCTGTATCAAGGGAGTGACAGTCGGAGTTAGGAGATATTCAAACAGCCGTTGTTGAGCACCCCAATCGTTTTGCCTTTCAACTGTCTTCCTTGAAACGGAGAATTTCGCGACTTGGATTTGAACGAGCGGACGTCCACCTGCCACTCAGCGTTCGGGTCGATAAGCGTCAGGTTCGCCTGCTCCCCCACCTCGATCTTTATGGGAGAAAGGTTCAAGATTCTTCTTGGGTTAACGGAAAACTTTTCGATCAGTTGCATGAGTGTGAGGACTCTTGTCTCGACAAGTTCGCTCATCGCCAAGCCAACTGCCGTCTCGAGTCCGATGATACCGAACGGAGCCTGATCATACTCAACCTCCTTGTCATCGAATGAATGCGGCGCGTGGTCCGTCGCGATCACATCAATGGAGCCGTCACGAAGACCGTCCTTCAACGATTCCACGTCGTCACGTGTACGGAGCGGCGGATACATCTTCGTGTTCGTGTCGAAGGAGCGAACTGCCTCATCCGTCAGGGTGAAGTGGTGAGGCGTCACTTCGCAGCTGACCGCGAGCTTTTTGCGCTTCGCGCTGCGAATCAGATCAAGAGAGCCAGCGGTGCTCACGTGCTGTGCATGATACTTGCCCCCGACGTATTCGACGAGGAGAAGGTCCCGAGCGATCATCAGCTCTTCGGCCACTCGCGGGATCGGAGGCAGACCCAGCGTAGTCGAGACAAACCCCTCGCTGATGGCTCCGCCCTTCGTCATGATACGTTCCTCGGCGTGCTGACTGATCACAACGCCGTACATTCTTGAGTATTCCAGCGCCCTGCGCATCATTTCGGCATTCTCCAGCGGGTCGCCGTCGTCAGAAAATGCAACTGCTCCTGCATCGACTAATTCTGCCATCGGAGCCAGTTCTTTTCCCTCCCTCCCCTTCGTTATCGCGGCCATAGCATACACGTCCACAAGTCCGTTGAGCGCTGCCCTTGCCTTTTTCTGTACTTCGCGGACGACAGCTTCGCAGTCAATCACTGGGTTCGTGTTCGGCATGCAGCAGACAGCGGTAAATCCAGCGGCCGCGGCCGCAGCGCAGCCCGACTCAATGGTCTCTTTGTACTCATTCCCGGGTTCACGCAGGTGTACGTGCATGTCCATGAAGCCTGGCGCAATCACTTTGTCTTTCATGTCTATAACCTGGACTGACGTTGGCGTCCCCTTCACC
>JBHHZW010000179.1:0-5241 GCA_046758305.1 Bacteroidota bacterium
CAGCTCGCGGTTACTTTGAGCCTAATTCACGCGAGGCGAAGAAGTATGTTGAAGATGCAATCAAAGACCTGGTGTCACACGAAGTCGGGCATACGCTTGGTCTGCGGCACAATTTCCGAGCCAGCACGATTCATACCTTGGAGCAACTTCATGACAAAGACTTGACCCGCAAGGAGGGCATTACGGGGTCTGCGATGGACTATAATCCCATCAACCTCGCTGGTAAAGGTAAAAAGCAGGGACAATTCTGGCAGACCTCACTAGGGACCTACGACTACTGGGCGATCGAATACGCCTATAAACCTATTGATGCTGAGAACCCCGAGGATGAATTAAAAGAGCTTGACAAGATTGCGGCAAGGGGCTCTGAGCCAAAACTGGCGTATGGAACGGACGAAGATGCTTTCGGTTTCTTGCCGCAAGGTATCGATCCGATCACGAATTTGCGTGACCTGGGGTCTGATCCGATTGCGTACTATGAGCATCGTTTAGAGCTGGCAATGGAATTGGTAACCAGCATGGAAAGTAAATTTGCCAGGCTGGGCGACCGCTATTCTAAATTGCGGCTCGTCCTAAGCCACGCGCTGCGCGAGTATCGCAGGGCTGCGGCCACGGTGCCAAAGTTTGTCGGCGGTATCTACCACCGGCGCGATCACATCGGTGACCCCGGCAATCGGATGCCATTCGAACCGGTCAACGCCGCCAAGCAGCGCGAAGCACTAACTTTTCTGAAGCAGCAGATTTTCGGACGCAATGCGTTTCAATTTACGCCCGGTCTTATGAGAAGACTGCCGCCGGAGCGCTTCTATGATTTCGATTGGTCGGTTGCAAATACCTCACGAGTGGATTATCCAGTGCACGATATCGTGCTCAGTATCCAAAAAATTGCGCTCGACCGGATGTATCACGCCATCACTCTGAAACGCATGTTGGATCTGCCGTTGTATCATAAGGATGCCGAAACGGTGTTTACCATGGTTGAGATGTTCCAGGAAATGCGCAAGGCGATTTGGTCTGAGGTCGACGAGAAAGCCAACATCAACAGCTTCCGCCGCAACTTGCAGCGGGCCCATCTTGCCAAACTGATAGATCTGGCGGTGAAGCCGACGCCCGTGCCGTACTATTCCCTTGCAGGTGGGACCAAGCCGGTGGGCAAGGTCATGCCTCCGGAAGATGCTTCAACATTTGCGCGAGCCGATCTCTTTGCTCTGCAAAAAGGCATTACGACGGCTCTCACCGACACGGCTTTCGACGTCGCTTCGCGCGCTCACTTGGAGGAGTCCCTGGCTCGCATTACTGCCGCGCTCAATGCTAGTGTACAACGAGAAATGTGATCGACTCAAACTCAGCCATCTTCCTTGAAGACTTGCGTTCGCAGCGTCAAACGAGAGGTCGAATCCTGCGGACGTAGTCAATAGGAGAAAAATCGCGCATCGAGACCATACAGAAGCTGGCACCATGTGTGCCATCGTATAATACGAGATTTCGTGTGGACGAGGAATATTGCTGTAGCGCTGGTTTCTGATCAGGCAGTTCCTCACACTATCTCGATTTGCGAGAGGAATTCAATCTGTTCTTGGGCTGCCATTGGTATCGTGCGAGATCGATGCGGTCGGCCGAATCGAACGTAATCCCTTCGTGGATCAACAGCGCGCGCTGTAAATGATAGCCATTGTGCTCAGACAATGAAATTTTTCCTCTATGATTGATGACACGGTACCACGGTAGCTTCTGTTTTAGGGAAACTGTGTTGAGCACCCAGGCAACCTGTCGCGCTGCGCGTGGATTGCCGGCAAGAGCTGCTACCTGGCCGTACGTTGCCACCTTGCCGCGGGGTATGTTCTTGACGACGGTCGCGACGCGCCGGAAAAATGAGGCGGAAGAACTGCGTTTCGTAGGACCTAGAGTAGTCGACGTAAGGATGCGATAGTCCATTCGGGAAAAATGTCTTTGAGATCAGCAGACTCAGGCTGAAGTGCCAATGACAAACTGGGAAATCCTATGGAGACGCTCAGAATGGCATTGTGGGTTCTATTGTCCGTCCAATTACTCCAGTGTGGAGTCCCCCCGTCCGATCTGGGCATTGTTGTCGGAACACTAATCGATGGTACAGGGAATGACCCGAAACATGACGTAGTCGTGGTCGTGGATGCGGGTAGGATACGAGCAATTCTACCAAAAAGTGAATTTGATTCCCACTTCGTTCAAGAAGTCATAGACGCCTCTGACAAAGTCCTTATCCCAGGTCTCTTCGACATGCATGGTCATGTGACCATGGCTCGAAGGGAAGTAGAGATGAAGAATGGCCGTTGGCAGTTTACCGTCAGTTTTCGTCGAGATGTAGCTGAATGGATGCTCCGCCAACTGCTGTTCTATGGAATTACTACGATTCGCGAGACAGCAGATTCACTTGAAGAAACGTTAAGACTGAAGAATGATTTATCGAAGGGCTCGATCCCGGGTCCGAGAATGTTTACATGCGGTCCTCTCATCGAAGCAGCTCCTCCACTATTTCGTACCCTATCTACGGTAGTCTCAAGTGAGGCGGAAGCCCGTGCGGAAGTACGTCGACAGGTAGAGGCTGGAGTCGATTTCCTAAAAATTTACGCTTCCCTGCAACCACATTTAGCTAGAGCAGTTGTGGATGAAGCCCATCGCCTGAATAAACGAGTGCTGGGCCACCTTGGCGCTACCACGTGGAAAGAAGCGACCGAAATGGGCGTGGATGGCATTGTCCACGCTCACAACGTGACTCCTCGGGACATCTTGAGAGAAGATCAACTGTCCAAGATAGAAAATCTTCCCTTTCCGCAGAACCAATTTGTGGCCTATGAATTATTTGACCCGACAGCTAAGCCGGCGCAAGAACTTTTTCAGATGATGCGAGAAAAGAAAGTCGCCAATGATCCTACTCTGGTGGTATTCCGTAACTACACGGCAGCTCCCGATTTTCTCTCCGAGGAACAAGGGGAGGAGACGAACGCAGTCCCTCCATTCATGAGGGAGGGATGGCAGCAGGAATTGTCAGTCACCGGGCCCAAGTCCGATTCCGAGTACGAAGAGTTTCTAAACGCTATTGAACACATGATGAGGTTTGTAAGAGCGGCGTATGAAGCGGGCGTTACCATTTTGGCGGGCTCTGATTTTGCGAATCCCAATACTCTTCCCGGTCTTAGTTTGCACCAAGAGTTAGAACTGCTGGTAGAAGCGGGCATTCCTCCTTTGACTGTCCTCAAGATCGCAACTCGCGATGCAGCAGACTATCTTGGAATTCTCGTGGAAGTGGGTACCGTCGAGCCCGGCAAGCAGGCGGATTTGCTGATCTTAAGTAAGGATCCTCTGGAAAATATTCGAAACACGCGCGAGATCTTTTCCGTGATCCAAGCTGGGCAAGTGGTCGAAGGAAAAGCCCTTTAGTCCGTTCAGTCGTCGCCGATGGAGTCGGTTCGCGGAGTCATTTCAAGCTTAGAAAAGCCCGCCGACTCCTTCTCACTCGAGGCGATAAACAAATACAAGTTGCTGAGTAAGAAGCGGAATTCCGTCCACGACGAGTTTGCCGGATGGCGCGACGAGAAAATCGCTGCTGGGGGCTACAGCATCCGTTCGTCCGAATCCGGCCTCTGTTCCCACCATTCCGTTTCCAAGGATGAGCTGCAGGGTGTACATCAACTGAACATTTGAGAATTCTACATTGAGGCCCCCGCTCAGCGTTGTTTCAAACCAACGCTCACGCTGAAACCTTGAGGTACTCAAGACGTTGTCGACTTGGTTAAGATCGTACCTGTAGTAGTGGATCTGGGCGCCCAACCGATACTGAAGCCAGTCGTGATGCGTCTCGGACTGAGCGCCGATCCTCAAAATGTGGTTGGAGAAATCAAAAAAGTTCTCGATCGTTTTGAAATCAGCTGGAAGGGGAGAGTCCAATACTTCTCCGGCTTCTGCCCACGTGTTGCTTGTGATTGGCTCGTATACATATTCCAACCCCCAGGTCGATCTCTCACCATATTGAACAGCTCCGATGCCCACGTTGTAGGCGATGGAGTTGCCCGGATCCCGTGGGATGTTTGCGAGAGAGTAATTCGGGATCTTGGGATGATCCTTCCAGTCTACGGTGACGATTGCTCCGATTTTCCACTCGTCATTGACTGACCGAGTATAACCAGCATGCATGATCCATCCGTTGCTCTCATCGAGGTTCGTCTCAGTGAGAAAGGATGGAACAGGTCCACTGAAAATCTCAAAAGTAACCTCATGTCGGGCCCGGAACAAATTCCTTGCGGCAACAAACTCCAACCGATCTCGCTCTGCCAGCTCCGCGATGACACCGACCTTGTACTCCAAGGTCCGTCCATACTGCTTGATGTCTGAGCTTCCCGGATACAACAAATTCACTCCATCCATTGCACCATATTGAGCCCAGCTGAAACTCCCTGCCACGGATACGTCCGAGTTGGGAAATCGCATGCCGAACAATGCAAGCGCATAGGTGTTGCTGCCGATGTCACGTCGGATCCAACCTGAGGTACCTCCCCAAGGGCTCACGGTTGAGGCTGAAGATCGTTCAGCAGTGTATCCCTGATGGGCAAGCAAACCGCCACCGAAAAAAGTTCCCTTCTGAAAGAATCCTCCGAACGGAATGGAATTGATCGCTGCACCCGGATATTTCGACGAACCTCGAGTCGTGAACACGGACCGACCGTCCTCGTTGCTCCAGCTATTTCGCGTCGGCGCTGAAAAGAGATTGACTCCCTGAAGCAAACTTGCCTTCGCAGGATTGACAAGTGGGTCAGCGAGCGGGTCGTCGAATGCAATCGAGAGATTTCCCATGCCCCGAGCAAGCGACGGATGAAACTCAGATTGATTGCTCGCGATCACCGGCACGGTCCGTATATGGATCGACTGTGCGACAAGTAAATGCGTAAATATCAGGGACAGGAATGCAAAGAAAAGGCTGTTCGTTTTCATTGGAGTCTCCACAAGAAATGGCACTTACAAATGTCCAACAGATTTTGCAGCCTTAGTTTTTTCTCCACCAACGAACGTGCTGGCAAGATGGGTTGCTCGTTCAGACGCCTTTCGATGGTAAGCTTTATTTCGCGCCTAGTGCTTCGGCAGCTCTCTCGACCTTCGAAGCGTCAACCCAGAGAATAGATCCGTAACTTCCCGCAACCGTAATGGCGTGGATAGCACGGATATTGATGCCAGCTTGCGAAAGGTCTTCCAAATGCTTTAGCAAGGCGC
>JBHHZW010000180.1:0-5238 GCA_046758305.1 Bacteroidota bacterium
ACGCGCCGACAAGAAAACCGACGACAGCAGGTACCCAGGCGGGAAGGTCCTTTCACGGGAAACGGGTTTCCGGCGAAGCTATGGTCGAAACCCGTATCAGGGTTACGATGACATTTCGAACAATCCGTTCCTGTTCAAAGATTCGGTCGATCCGCGCCTCCCCGCGATGGAGCGAGTGATCAACGTCTCCTTCGATGGTCAAGACACCATCTACCCGCTGAGTGTTATTCAACGCGAAGGAGTGATTCACGACAAGGTGGGAAATCAGGATATCGTGATCTTTCATCTTTCGGGCACGGCATCTGCGCTCGATAAGGCGTCGATCGCAGATTCCCGTGACGTCGGTTCGACAACGGTTTTTCGTCCGGAAGTCGATGGTACCCGGCTGACCTTCAAGCGAGTCAGCTCGGGTTTCGTTGACGATCAGACCGGTTCAAGATGGAACATCACCGGGCGCGCGATTGCCGGACCATTGGTAGGCAAACAGCTGGAGCCAGTAATCCACGGCAATCATTTTGCGTTCGCCTGGTTGGCCTTCAAGCCGAACAGCATCATTTACAGGCAGAGCGAACGCACCAAACGTTGAGCTGTGGTCTGAATGCGACAGTTTTATGACGGCAGCAAGTCTTTTAGCGGAAACGAAGGGTCTTTCAGCTTCTCGAGGTGATCTTCTAGTGAAATCTTTTGTACGATGAGGTTCTCGGCGATGCGTATCTCCTTAAAAGGTAGACCGAGCAGAAACATCGCCTGCGGAAAGCGCGCCTTGAGATACAGGATCCCGAATTTCCGGTCCTCCATCGCTCCCCTGATGACCCTCTGCGTTGCTCCCTCGAAGTCACCGACAAGCTGCCAGTGCAGATCCCAAACATCGGAGAAGAAATACGAGACTCCGCTGTAAGGCTGCCGATGTCCGAGAACGTTCTGAGCAACTACCTGCCCCTGTTTGATTGCATTGTCCCAATGCTCGATACGCCGACGACGTTTGTAAATCAGGTCGAAATAGTTGGCAGCGTCTCCAGCAGCATAGATACCAGGAATGTTCGTCTCCATGAACTCGTTGACCATGATCCCGTTGTTCAGCTCGAGGCCGCTCCCTTCGAGGAAATCGGTGGCCGGCTTGACACCGACTCCAACGACTGCGATGTCGCACCGGAGTTTTCTGCCGCCGGACGTCCGCACTGCACGTAAGCGACCGTTCCCTTCGAATGCTTCAGCTTTCTCGCCAAAGACAAACTCTACACCCTTTTCCTTGAAGTACCTCAGGTAGAAATCCGAGAGTTCCGGGGTCGTGAGAGCAGGAAAAACAGTGTGCGCGACCTCAAGGACAGTGACGCTCAGCCCCATTTGCTGCAAGGCGCATGCGACCTCGAGACCGATGAAGCCAGCACCAATCACCACGGCAGACCGCGAGTCTCCTGCTGCCTTGTGGATCGCCTCCGAGTCGCCAAGCACCCGTAAGTAGAAGATCCCCTCCAGATCGGCCCCGGGAATCCTCAGGATGACAAGTTCCGCACCCGTGGCAATCATCAGGTTTTCGAATTCAACGTGCACACCATCGTGCGTATGGACTTTTCGGGCCGACGTATCGAGAGCTGTAACGTTCTTCTTGAGAAACACGTCGATCCCGTTCTCGGAGTAGAAGGATTCCGGCTTGAGAAAAGCCTCCTCCCGGGGAATTCTTCCAAGAAGGTAGTCCTTCGATAGCGGGGGACGGTCGTACGGCAGGTGCGGTTCGGACGAGATGATCGCGCAGTTTTCGGCCGCCTTCTCTTGAGCCAGGACCTCGAGTGCTGACACTGCAGCAAGGCCACCACCTACTATCAGCAATTTGTATCGTCCGCCCACTTTGCGCACCTCTGATATATTCACCGAATGCAACCGTCCCTCATGCCTTCGGGACAGTCTGGACCCAGCACCCGAAATGTTTGAGTTCTTCCATTCGGCAGGACCAGACAAGCCTGCCGTTCCAGAGCGTCATGTCCGGACATCCATCGCACATGTTCTGACCTCCATCGGGGAGGATATCGACCGGCTGTATGACCATGATCGACTGAAAGTGAAGTCCCTTGAACGCATGCAACGGCCTCGCCAGCACTGATGAGGTGTACGAACTAGCAATGCGGCGAAGCCCCGTGTCGAGAGGCGAGAGGAGAAGCATGGATCGCCCGAGACTCGTCATAGACGGCCGCGAGTACGCAAGGTAGCGGCCAGTCCAGAGATGATGCATGGTTTGAATCACTTCCAAAAATCTTGGACCAACGTAGCCGTATATTTGCTCTCGGGTACCGATTCTTCCGGCGAGAAGCCATTTGAATGAATCGGGCTGTTCAGTCCCGTTCAGATACGCGCAGGGTGCGAATTCTGGAAACCGTTTTCTGATTTCACGAACGACGTCCGTGGACTGTAGGTCAACTTTTCGCTCGCGTGTTTCAGCGTAGACGAGCTGGCTCATATCGATCTTTCTACCACCAGCATACCAATCGAAGGGAAGCTGTGGAGCAACAGCTCGAAAGAGGATGAAGACCATGACCTGCACGATGTCAATGTGATTCCCCGCCCACTCAAGCAGGTCGGGTACATGCTGCAGGGTATCGTCGTAGACTGTTGAGTTAAACGCACAGGAGATGCCACCAGCTTCCGCTACCATTTCTGCAAGCTCCAAACGAAGCTCGTTCAGTTCGATCTCATTTTTGTTTCTCCACCCCGGTCGACCTTGTTTGCTGTCCACATGGAAGGTAAGACCGAACACGCCCGCCTGTTTTAGTTCACGCAATAGTTCTTTTGTTAAGCGTCCCCCGTTAGTGTTCACGATCGGCTTCATGCCGAGCTCAGCGACCATCCGGACGATCTCCACCATCTCGGGATGCATCAACGGATCGCCACCAGCGATCGAAATGCCATCACTGTTGCGCAGGCGCTTGAACGTTTCTAATTCCTGCCGCACGACGCTAAGAGGCTTATGACTTTGCGGAACGTTTTCTCGGTAGCATCCATCGCACGCAAGATTGCAGGCAGAGGTGGGTTCAAGCCAGGAAATGGCATTGTCCGGCAGCGTCCAGGGAAGTCGGTAAAGTTGCCGGTGGTCGATGATTGCAGATGACATAGGGTGATCCTCCTGTGGGATTGGGTTGCAGGCAGCGTCTTCGGCACTCGCGCTTGTCGATGCTTCTTCCTCTTGTTTGAGTTCTGAGCATCCAGCCAACTAATGATGGGACTGTCAAGACAGCCAACAAAACGAGACTCCAAAGTCTTCCGTCTAGAACATCGTAATCGGCAAGCAAGTTCTCCCAGGAATCACCCATAACATAGTGACCGAAGATAGATTCAAACAAAATAGTGAGTACCAGCCAAAGTGTCCCGATCAAGATCAGGGTGCTCTTTATCATACGCCATTTTCTTGTATCTGACATAAACGTACGTCACCATAATAACAACACCGACTAACATTACCGTGGAGACAACATGCCCGGCATACTCACCCACTGCGGGCTCTCGCGTTATCCAGAGTGGCCTTGCAGGATATCGCGCCGAAGTTCCCGAACCTGGAATCCACGACTCAACCCCTGATGGCTTCAAGAGGCGGTCGGCAGGGCTGCGGACGGCGCCCCAACCGCGGTTGAGCACGGGCTAAATCGGTCGGTGGCAGATGAACCACAATAGCTGAATTGTGTGAGGTTGCTTGCTCGCGACCGAAATTCGCCTGCCTTTTGATTCTCCACATTTCAGATAAGGACAGAGTGAGTGTTGAAACTCATGCTCGCTATCAGACAATCTTCCAGTCTGCCAAGCTCAGCCGCTGCATATGTCCACAGGAGTAAACCAGTAGAATTCTTAGAAGTGAAGATCCATTCCCAGAACCCCCGCAGCGAACAAACATCCCCACACGCTTAGCGCAAGAAGCTCTCGCTGCCCGATCTGGTGCCTCACGAATGTTCCATCAGAAACGATTATCATCCCGACAGTATACACCGCCAACATCCCTGTGGCACTGATGGAGATCAGTGGTAGATCACCACTGCGATAAAACAGAGCTGCAACAACCACCATACCGACATTGCCAACGAGAGCGGGAAACGCATACCTCAATCGTCGCTGCAGACGTATCCTTTGCGGACTTATATATTTGAGTCTAGATTGAAAATTCATGTTCGCAATGCTCACGGCGAAGACAACGAACGTAATCAACCATATCATTAGCCCTGCACTTGAAGGAAGCTTCCAACTAACGTAGGTGACAGAAAACCCGTTTGAAGTAAGAGCGAACAACCCAATCAATTGGGAAAAGGGTGATTTGTGCTTGTTGCGCTCAACCTGACAAGCATGGAGAAAAAGAGTCCCCACCGCGAAGATTCCCAATGGCAAGAGCATCCACAAATGATACGCGAACAAAAGAATTGCCACACAGATAATTCCCACCGCCCCAAGAATTGCAAGCGCACTCAGTGCAGCTCTTGCTGGCCGGTGCTCCCAGCATTCTCGCCGTTTGACAAATGCTACCCTTAGCGGGTTCTGAGCAAACAGAAGTGCAGTAGCTGTAAGAAGGAACAAGATAACAGCGGGATCAATTGTTTTCGCCAGCGCAACTCCGGAAACAATCGGGACTATGAAAACGATCCATATGCCAGGATCAGGGGGAAGAATGTATCTAAACCATGTCGACTTGTCCTTTTGGTCTTTCACAGCATCAACCATGGCTCATCAGAGGTCGGAAATTTTTCTCCGCTAATGGGGCCACACATCCCCTTGAACAGGTGCTGACGAACAGTTAGAGAATTCCGCGGCGCTCACTTCAGAACCATATAATGTTTATCTCTCTACAAGGGCTTGAATCGCTCAAACGGTTGATGGCAGTCGTCACAATGTAGCTCGTACCGCTGATTCGTGTGCGCGAGCTAGCGTCTCCCGCTAATGCTTTCGATTTTTCAGCGAGAACTAAGTAGCACCAAATCAAGCGACGCGGCTCCAACACATACATGTCACTTCACCGGCACGCGACAAACCGCACACCGCTCTTCCTGTCCTCAACGATTTCGGCGAGGCTTTCTAGAACGTAACGGATGTCCTCCTCAGTGTTGCCCACGCCAAGAGAGAGTCGCACAGCGCAGTGGGCCTCCTCGTCGGTGAGGCCCATTGCGGTGAGGACGTGGGAGGGGTCTGAGTTGCCGGACTTGCAGGCCGAGCCCGAGGAGAGGTACACGCCGCGCCGATCCAGCAAAAGCACGAGTGACTCGCCGCGCA